>JBLHIE010000023.1:0-19814 GCA_047614925.1 Arenicella sp. | reverse complement strand
AATTTTTTTGATTCTTTTGAAGCGCATGTTGTAAAAGTCCAGCATCCCTACAAAACAAAACAGATTTTCCAAAACCAATTTTTAAACGAAAAATATCTCCTAAAGTATCAAAGTTTTTTGCGTGAAAAGGTAAAGGATTTTGTAAAATAGCATTGGCATGCTTTAGAAACTTAAAAAAAGAAACTTCTGGAATCTTATTGGATACACTCATTTTTAATTTTATTTGCACTCATTAACAATTCGTTTTAAAGAATTTATAAAAGTTGACTTGTTGTATTTATTTTATACAAATTTAAGCATATTCGCTTGTGTAATTTGTTGTATTTTTCATTAAATATATACTTATAAAACAGCATTCTATAGGTGCTAAATAAAATCTTTTTTTTGATCAAATCGCTATTATAATTTAAAGTTACTGGTTTGTTTACAAATGCTTATTGGGAATCTTTTTTTGTCAACAACCCAAAAATATTTAACAGTATAGCGGTCAATAATAAAACCCAAGGCAAACCATGCAACAAGACATCAAACCAATTCTCTCCTTGCATTCCGTTTTCTGCAGAAAATACATTTACGCCTAAAACCCATTGAATTTTGCCTAAAATATGTGGAGGATTAAAAGGGGCTAACCCTAAAGTTAGACTTGCTATTAGAAAAAGTTTCCAGTTACTTTTTAAACTCATCTGCCACATTGTGGCTATATAAACCAATTCCAAACCAGTCCAAAACGAATGGTTAAATCTCGATAAGGATAATTTGGTGCAGAAAAATAATTTCGATCCATAAGACTAGAGGTAGCATTATCCACTTTAAGGTACAAACGCGTTCTTCGCACTTGTGCATTAAAGAAAACATCAAAAGTCGGGAATCCTATTTGTTCCTCATTCTGAATTCTAAATTCTGCTAAAAGCGGGTCATAGGAATTTGCATTGTACTTTGTAAAATACTTAAAAGTAATACCAACATTTACCAACATTGGGGCTCCTTTAAACCAGTAATCTGTGTAGTAAAAGGTGTTTCTTGTTACAAATTCTGGCACCCTAAATACAGAACTTCCGTTGCTTACATTTTGATACATTATCGTATTGTCTAAAGCAAACTTCCCAAGTCTAAACTCTCTGTTTGCTTTTACTTTTAAATAGGTAATTTGATCTGCAAATTGCTGAGGTTTGCTATTCTCATTAAAATAGGTGTAATTGTCTAAATTGGTAAAGTTTAAAGACGCATTTAACCATTTTGAGTTTAAATCAAAACCAATATCTCTTGTATTTACATTACTAAAATCGTTTTGCCAATTATAGGCATCATACTCACTTTGGTGCAATAGCATATTAAAGTTTGGAGATTTAGAACTTAGTAATAACGTTCCTTTTACACTAAAAATACTGTCTTTTTCGTATACAGCTTCTCCTTTTAAGAAGTTTCCAGAAAGTCTGCCATTACCAGGCGTAATACTGGCATCTGCGTTTAGTTGAAAGTTTTTAATCTTAGCATTCCAATCGGCACCAAAAGAAATGGCATTGCCTTCTATTTTTAACCTATTTATGTCACTCGTACTATTTAAAATCGTGTCATAACCATAAGAATAACTGGTTAAATTTGTTTTCGCCCTAAACTTCCCTAGAACATATTTAGAGTTAAACTCTAAATTTAACTCGTTGTTTGCAAGGGTACTGGTAACTTTTTTTTCTCTTGGATTAGAAGAATTAGCCGTTCCAAAAAAATCTGGAGTTAAAGTACCTTGAATAAATTCGTATGTTTTATTTTCATTTGTAAGTACATGACCAATTTTAAGATTACTAAAATCTTTATTATTGATGGTATCTTTACTAGAAAACAACTTGTAGCTTTGTTCTAAATAGACTCTGGTGCCATCAAACTGACTTTCTGAACCTGTTAGATTTACATCTAAACGGGCTCTTGTAGAAAAATTTGGATCATCTTCTATAAAGTTTACGCGCGATTCTGCAGTTAAGCCTCCGTTTTCTTGATGAAAGAAATCTTGAGAAGTTAAATGACCTCTTAATTCATATCTATTATTTTTGTTGGTATAATGAAAAGAACCTCTAAAGTTACCATTACTTACCAAAGCTTGTCTGTATGCACCTAAAGATCGCAGCCCTTTATAGGATAAAGAGACATTTAGTCTTTTAGAGAAATTTAATGAGAATAAAGCATCTAAAACCTGTCCCTGTTGCAAACCAGTTCTATACAATATTTCTGTGGTTGGTGTTGGTACTTCGTAATATTTTATATCTTCAACATCTAAATAACTAGCTTGTTTTGCAGAAAACCCAATGTCTGGTAATCTAGAAATAGTATTAAAATTATAGCCTAAATTATTTATTGCTTGTCCTTGATTGTGAAATTCTAAAAATTCAAATAAATCTTTCCTTAGGTAATTAAACTTGTACTCTTTTTGAAGTGAAAGCGTAGTATCTATGTAAGTTGTGTCTCTTTTGTGAGAAAAAACTTTGTAATCTGTATATTTCGTTTTACCAGATAATGTTACTTTAACCGTGCTAAAAGCATTTGTAGAATCTGATTCTTGATTTGAATAGTTATTTAAGTTCCCACGCTGAAGAGTCTTTTGCGAAAACAAGGCTGTTGTAACAAATAAGCTAATTAATAAAGTGACTCGTGTATTACTTTTCATAGAAAAATTCTTCGTGAACAAATGTAAAATAATTAAACGAAAATAATACCTAATAAATTTCTTGAAAAGCTTTAATTATAAATAATAGAACTTGGCGCGTTTTTTCTTGTGGATTCTAGAGTAGAAAAAGATCAGAAATTTTCTTTTCTTTGTAAAATGTTAAAATTAAATTATAGTGGTTTTTCTTTAGAAGCAGGCACAGATGAAGCGGGTAGAGGTTGTTTGTCTGGGCCAGTTGTAGCTGCAGCTGTCATATTGCCAGCAGGTTTTACGCATCCTTTTTTAAATGATTCTAAACAGCTTTCAGAAAAGAAGCGAGAAGAAGTAAGGCCTTTTATCGAAGAACAGGCACTGGCCTTTGGTGTTTCTTTCGTTTGGCAGCAAGAAGTAGACGAAATTAATGTGCTGCAAGCTTCTATTACCGGCATGCATCGTGCGATAGCCGCTTTAAATATTTTGCCAGAATTTATTATTGTAGACGGTAACAAGTTTAGAAATTATAAAGAAATTCCGCATGAAACGATTGTAAAAGGAGATGCCAAATATTTAAGTATTGCGGCGGCATCTGTTTTAGCAAAAACCTATAGAGATGATTATATGGCAAAGATTCATAAAGAATTTCCGATGTATAATTGGGCAAGAAATAAAGGATACCCTACAAAAGAACACAGAAATGCTATTAGAGAATTTGGTGCTACAGACTATCATAGAAAAACATTTAGATTATTACCAGAACAAGTAAAATTGAAAGTCTAGTTGTAATACTTCCTGAAAGGTTTTTTTTTAACCTTTTAGGTATGTTTTATATTTTACAATATTTAAAAGCTTATTGATATTTTGTAAGCTTAAAATTTTACTTAAATTAATTTTTTGCTGAATCTTTATTTATATTAAAATCATACACAAACTTTTTCTATTTTTACGTCCTAAATTTACGTCATGATTAAAAAAACACGTGCAGAAATTACCAAATGTATCCTTCATAAAGTAGCGAATAAATTTAACAGTGGACAAAATGTTTTTTCAGATGAATTAATTCGTTTTGACCAAGAAAGTTACGATTTAATGAAGAATTTCTTATTAAAACCATTTGGCACTTTAACGCAGAGTTATCGTTTTTCTCATCATGCAGATGTGCGTTTAAATGAACTAAATAATTACGCTTCAGAAATTTTTAAGGAAGAAAGTTCTTTTGTAGAGTACTCTAAAAATATTGTAAATCATTTGTTTGAACAGTCTAATTCTGCGCAAATAAAAACAGGTGACGTACTTATTGTTTTTATTGAAGGGATAGAGTATAAAGACGTTTTAACGGAGGCTATAGGTGTTTTTAAAATTGAAAATAAAGTCGATTTTTTTCAAACCTATTTAGATGATAATAAAAGTTTTGATGTGGTGGTTCAAAAAGGTATTTCAACCAAAAAAATAGACAAAGGCTGTTTAATTTTAAATACATCAGATACAGAAGGTACCGTTGTTTTATCTGTTGATAATAATAATTATGATGCACAGTATTGGAGCAAGCACTTCTTAAGTGTAAAGTTGGCAGATGATTATAATTCGCATACACAAAATTATTTAGAGATGTGTAAAGAGTTTTCTGAAGAGGTTATTAAACCAGAATTAGGAATGCAACAGCAAGGAAATTTTCTTGCAAATACAGTAGATTATTTTAAAGAAAACGAAGCGGTAGATTATGCTACTTTTAAAGATGAAGTTTTTGAAGAAGAAAAGCACAAAGAACAGTTTGATGAATATAAAAAACACTTCGAAACTTTAAATGACGTGTTGATTAGAAATAACTTTGATGTTTCTGGAGTTGTTTTAAAGAAAGAAAAAAACAAGCTAAAAACAGAAATTAAATTAGATACAAACATCAGCATAAAATTAGATGTAGACGCACCAGAAGCAGCTTCAGAATATTTAGAAAGAGGGTATGACGAAGAAAAGAAAATGAAGTTTTACAAAGTATATTTTAACGAAGAAAAATAGGGCTCAAATGCTACAAGCTTTTAAAAAATATTGCGGATATAATTCTTAATTTATGAACTTTTTATGTTAAGATTTTATAAACGCATCAACTTCAAAAAGTACTTTAAAATGTTTTAAAATCTTCCCTTTTATTTCCTCTAAATCGAGCTTTTTTCCTAATTCTGCTTCCATCGATGCCACTGCTTTTCCACGAATACCACACGGAATAATATTGTCGAAATACCCTAAGTTGGTATTTACGTTTAAAGCAAAACCATGCATGGTTACCCAACGCGAAGAACGAATTCCTAAAGCACAAATTTTGCGGGCAAATGGGGTTCCAGCACCAAGCCAAACTCCCGTTTCACCCGCACTTCTTTCTCCTTTTAACCCATATTCTGCTATGGTTAAAATAATAGCCTCTTCTAGTAGACGAAGATATTTGTGAATGTCTGTAAAGAAATTTTCTAAATCTAAAATAGGATATCCAACAATCTGTCCAGGGCCATGGTACGTAATGTCTCCACCACGATTTATCTTGTAAAAAGTAGCTCCTTTTTCTTCAAGTTGTTTTTCATTTAGCAATAAGTTACTTAAATCGCCACTTTTACCTAAAGTATAAACATGAGGATGCTCAACAAACAAAAAGTAATTTTCTGTTTTGTTTTGTTTCTCATTTCTTCGATTGTCAATTTTTACATCCACAATTTCTTGCAGCAGTGCTGTTTGATACTCCCAAGTTTCCTTGTAGTCTTTAATATTTAAGTCTTTAAGTTGTATGTTTTTATTCATATGGTCGGTTACAAAGGTAAATATTTCATTATATTTGGAGACATTACACCCTTAAAAATTTAGTATGAAAATGAAACAATTAAACCCTACCGGATTCCTGGTACTATTTATTTTTTTCTTCTCTTTCGTTTCAGCTGCACAAACGCAAAAATGGAGCTTGATTAAAAATAATGAAACGGCTATTTCTCAAGAAAAATTGATGGTTCGAAAAGAGATGCCAACTACTTATCAATTATACAACCTAAAAGAAAGTGCTTTTAGAAATAAAATAGGTACTGTGAAACAAACAAAAAATAAAACTATACAAATACCTACTTCACAGGGTTTAAAAACTTTTTATATTGAAGAAGCTTCTAATTTTTCTAAAGAATTGGCGGCAAAGTATGTAAATATAAAAACATACTCAGGAAAACAAGTGGATAATAATGCTATAAAAATGAAGTTCTCTAAAGGTTTAGATGGATATCATTTTGCAGTTTATGAGCCAGGAAAACCTTCTTTTTATATAGATTCTTACACAAAAGATAACAAAAAGCTGATCGCCTACAGTAAAAAGAACCTTCAAAAAAAGGTCTCTAATTTCACTTGTGAGGTGTTGGATTTAGGAGGTTTAAAGACAGCGTCTTCTTTTGAGAATAAGGTTACAAATGATGGTTTGCTCAGAACTTTTAGATTGGCAGTGGCAACTACAGGAGAATATTCTCAATATCAATTAAATAGATTGAATATTTCTTCTAGTGCAACTATAGCTGTAAAAAAAGAGGCGGTGTTGTCTGCCATAAATACAACCATCTCTAGAATTGGTGCTGTTTTTGAGAATGACTTAGGCGTTAAATTTCAGTTAGTAGAAAACAATGATGCTATTATTTTTTTAGATGCTGAAAATGATGGTTTAAGTAATGACGATCCAAGTAGTCTAATTAACGAATCTCAAATTAAAATAGATGGAAACATAGGAAATGATAGTTATGATGTTGGCCACACATTTAGCACTGGTGCAGGAGGAGTAGCACGTTTGGGTGTGGTTTGTGTAACCAATCAGAAAGCAAGAGGTGTTACTGGTATTGGAGCTCCTTTTGGAGATGAGTTTGATATTGATTTTGTTGCACACGAATTCGGACATCAATTTGGCGCAAATCATACTTTTAATGGAACTACAGGTAGTTGTTCTGGCAATAATAGAAATAATAGTACCGCTGTAGAGCCGGGTAGTGGTACTACAATTATGGGATATGCAGGAATTTGTTCTGGACAAAACGTTCTAAATGACAGTCATGATAATTTTCACAGTGTAAGCATTGCAGAAATGACAGCTATTATACGTTCTTCTGGATCGTGTGCAACTACTTCAAATGCAAATAATACGGCGCCTACCGCAGATGCAGGCTTAGATTACACGATTCCAAAATCTACCCCTTTTATTTTAAAGGGAGTTGCTACGGATGTTGATGAGGCAAACGGGTTGACTTATAATTGGGAGCAGATAAACGCGGAAGTTGGATTTCTAGTGCCACCAGACTCTACAAATGGAGGTGGTGCAATGTTTAGGTCTTTATCCTCTTCTACAGTTTCTAGTAGATTTATGCCCACTTTAAGCACCGTAATTTCTGGGAACACTTCTTCTACTTGGGAAGTATTGCCGTCTGTTGAAAGGGTATTGGATTTTTCTTTAACCGTAAGAGACAATCATTCTGGCGCTGGAAGCACTGCTAGAGATGATGTAAGAATTACAGTTACAGATGCAGTAGCTTTTACGGTTACTTCACAAAACACAGCTATAACCTGGAATGCAGGAAGTACTCAAAATATAACCTGGAGCAAAGGAACTTCAGATGTTGCTCCTATTAATTGTAAGAATATAACGATTAAATTATCTATAGATGGAGGTCTGACTTTTCCAATAACATTAAATCCGAATACTGCCAATGATGGTTCAGAGGACATCATTGTACCTAATAACGTTACTACGCAGGCTAGAATTATGATAGAAGCTGCAGATAACATTTTTTATAATGTAAATGAGGTAAATTTTGAAATTGAATCTACTTCTCCTTCTTTCGTTCTTAAAAACAATTCAGGAGATTTGTCTGCTTGTAATTCAGGAAATCAGACAGTAGATTATACCTTAAATTTAGATTTTATTAATGGGTTTTCGGAAGATGTAACTTTTGTAGCAAGTGGGCAACCTACTGGTTCTGTGGTAGCTTTTAGCCCTACAACTTTAAATAGCGATGGAGACGTTGTGATGTCAGTTTCTGATTTAGACGGAGTAACGGAGCAAGAGTATACTATAAATATTCAAGGAAACAGCGCAAGCATAAACCAAAATATAGCTGTTCTGTTGCGTATAACCGCATCTAGCCTTGATGTTGTAACGTTAAGTTCTCCTGAGGACGGGGTTGCAAACGTATCACTTACAGAAACGTTAAGATGGCAAGCAGCGGTAAATGCAAGTTCATATGTTGTTCAAGTTGCCAGTGATGCTGATTTCAATACACTACTAATGAATAAAACGGTAATTACAAATACGTCTGTCATTTCTGGCTTAGATGGAGATACCTTATATTATTGGAGAGTAAAAGCTCAAAATAGCTGTAATGAAAGTTCCTTCTCTACTGTTTCTAGTTTTACCACAGAGATATGTAATATTTGTGATTCCTCTGGAGATACTGATTACCAAACAAGTACCACATTGGTACAATTTAACACAATTGACAATGCTTCTACAAAATCTGGAGGATATGAAGATAATACAGCAATAAGTACCTCTTTAAAACTAAATGAAAGTTATGATTTAATCGTGCATGCAAATACCGATGACACTCCTTCGGAAGCATATAGGGTACAATCTAAGGTATGGATAGATTGGAATAAAAATTGTAGTTTTAATGACGAGGGTGAGGAATATGATTTAGGATCTGCGTCAGCTACCGCAGATGGTCCTACAAGTTTAAGTCCTTTATCTATTACTGTTCCATCCGAAGCGCATATAGGTGAAGTGATCATGAGGGTCTCTACTATATATACAGATCCGTCGCCTAATATTACATATCCAACTTCTTGTATGGCTACTTTTGACGGGGAGGTAGAAGATTATACATTAATTATAGAGGACACAACTGCAGCTACCGAAGAGGTTGCTTTTGAAGGATTTAATTTATTTCCAAATCCAACAAAAGGAGCATTTACACTAAATTTAAAATTATCAAATACAGCTAAAATCTCTGTGCAATTGTATGATGTTAGAGGGCGTTTAATTGATGAGAAAAATTACTACAACACAGAAGTAGATTTCTCTGAAAGAATATTTTTTGAAAAAGCAGCTTCAGGTTTGTACGTGTTAAAAGTAATAAATGGCAACAAGCAAACTACTAAGAAGTTAATCATTAGATAAATTAAATATTTAACCAATAGGTTAATTTAAAATTTAATGATTTAAACCTAGGAGCAAAATCACTAGAATAGTAATTGTCATTATACACAATAAAAAGATCTGACAGTGGCGCAAAACGCCACTGTAGTCTTGTGTTAACTCCTATATTTTCTTGCTGACTGCTGTATTGAATAAATGTAGACCAAAACAAACTCTTGTTAAAAGTAAGGTCTACTTTAGGTCCTATTAACCAAATAGAGGCATCTGGATAAGAACCGGGAAGATTTATATTATCGTAATTAATTTGAAGAGATCCTGAAAATTTAGGCTGAATTCTCCAAGCTAAATCGGCGTTAAAAGAATATTTTTTACCATTAAAGAAAGTTCCTATAGAAGGTTCTATTTGATAGGAGAATGTTTTTCTTTTATCAGATTTATAGCCTACAAGAAACGTTGTATAGGTGTATTCGCTATCTGTGGGTAAGGGAATGGCACCTGGTGTTCCTGTGGGGTCAAACGCGCTAAAAAGATAGATAAACCGATTTGACATTTCGATATTAAATTCTCCTGTGTTTTTAAAATTTGCTTGCCAGTTGCTTAGTATGGCATAATCAGAATTTTTAAAATTTAAATCTGGTTTCCAAATAAAAATAGGAGTTACAGAAAAACTATGTTTTTGAATTTTACTTTCTAACGGCCAAAAAGTGCGTTCTATTTTTGGTGTAATTTTAAAGATATCTGTCCTTCTTAGAAAACCTAAATCAGACCCGTAATTGTCTCCAACATACACACCACTCAACCTTATACTAAAATCTCTATTAAAGTACTGTGTAGAAAATCCGCCAGAATAATTTTTATTTTTGATGCCAGGAGAGAGAGATTTGTGCAAGAAATATTTTCCTACCCAAGAATTATCTTCAGATGCCAAGCGGTAATCGATACCAATAATTCTATTGAATTTGTTTTCATCTGCAAGAAAATCGTATTCCTTTGTTGCCTGTTTATTAATAAACATGAAGCTAATATTAGACCGGTTAAATAGTTTTTGCTGCAGCGTAAGAACCGCATTGTTCACCGTAGGAATTTCATTTTTAACATCTTCTGCTGTCTGCATTGTCAGCAAACCAACTCTTAAATTGTTGTTTACTTTACCGCTTAAACGAACACCTGCAATAATATCATTTTCTATGGTGTTGCCATTCGCATCTTTTGCAATGCCAATTCTTCTGGAGAAAAAAGGATTGGAATCTCTATTGTTACCAAAATCTGCAAAAAGATCGCTATTTTCAATAAAAAACTGCCTTCTTTCAGGTAAGGAGATTTCAAAACGTGTAAGGTTTGTAATTTGCTGGTCTACTTCTACTTGCGAAAAATCTGGATTTAGAGTTACATCTAAATTTAGGCTATTGCCAATGGTAAACTTTGCATCTCCACCAAATTTTAAAGCTGTTTTTGAAACACCATTTTTAAAATCTTTGGAGGTAATTGTATTTACATAGGGTATTATAGAAACAGGCGTTTTAGACGTACCCAAGGGTTTTTCAAAAATCATTTCGCCCATGTACGCCAGGTTAAATATAAATTGATTTTGAGGGATGTTTACCCACGTATTTCTCTCATTGTCTTGTGTGTCGAATTGGTAACTATTAAACCGCCATTTTGTTTCGCCTTTTCTATATTTAAAAGCAGATAAAGGAATAATCATTTCTGCGATGTAATGATCTTCTTTTATGGCTGTTTTACACTTCCATTTGGTGTCCCAAGCCATGGTAAAACCTCTTAATTCAGAACCACCGCCAGAAAGCAGCATTTCTCTTTTTACTCCGTAGGGGTTTGTTCCAAAAATAAAAGCATTTGTGCCGTCATTAAATGTGTCAAAAAGTAAGGTGATATTGTCGCTACCGCTAGCGCTAAAATCTCTTCTAAGCGAAGGAATTATAAAATCGTTAGCTGGTGCATTTACTTTGATGCCAACATATAAGTTATCATCATCAAAAAGAAATTTAATAATAGCTTGTTGCTTCGCTTGTACTGAATCTAGAGGAAAATACTGCCAAAACCCAGAAGCTCCCTTAGCGTTTACCCATGCCTTTTCATTAAGATTTGCATCTAATACAATAGGTTCTTCTATGTAGTTCACAAATACAGATTTGTCTGTTGTTTGAGAAAAAGAACTTATTGCAAAAAGTACAATAATAAATAATAAAATGTTTTTCACTAAGATTGATTTTTATGTATTTAAATGTAATAAAAAAAACTTTATTTTTATCCTAAGAAAGTTAATTTGAAGAGTACTTAAAAAGAAAGTACAATGTTGGCTGTGATACCTGTACTTTAAGGAACAAATCTACAAATTTTTCCAATACATATAAGTCAGCCCAGCTGTCCTCGATAATTTAGGCTAAATCTTTGAGCGTCCTTTGTGTAACTTCCACTTAAATTGTAAAAATTAATTCTTTTAGATTCTTTATCATTGTCGCAATAGTAAATGTTGTTTAGATTTAAATTTTAGTTTGTTTTTGTTGGCTTTGGAAATGGAGGGGTGGAGATGTTCACCTTTTTAGTTCCTTCCATTTGTTTTAGCAGCTCATTTACGGCTCTTTCTAATTGAGGATCATTTCCTAATTCTAATGCTTTTGCATTTTGTCTTACTGCAATATCTGGGGAAACTCCTTTATTTTCTGCAATCCATTCATTTTTAATAGGGTCAAAAACGGCATTGTCTGGAGCCGTTAAAGAACCGCCATCAATCAGGCTATAATGTGTAGATGATTTTACCAATCCACCCCAAGTGGTTGCTCCAATTAGTAAACCTGCTTTTTGCTGTCTAAATACCCAAGGAAAGAAGTCTCCACCTGAACCTGCAAGTTCATTGATCAATAATACTTTTGGGCCCATAATCCCTGCAGGCAAACGCATTGGTTTTCCGTTTGGTACTTCATTTGTTAAAGCCGCTCGTGGTTTTCGGGTCATTAAATCTACCATATAGTCATCTAACAGGCCACCACCATTAAAGCGTTCATCAATAACAGCACCCTCTTTGTTTTGTTGCGCAAAGAAATACCTATTAAAAGAAACAAATCCAGGTCCACTAGTATTCGGAACCCAGATATATCCTAACCTTCCGCCAGAAAGTTCGTCTACTTTTCTTCTGTTGTCTTCGACCCAAGTTCTTTGGCGTAATGAGTTTTCTCTTCTAATTGGTTTTACGATTACTTTCCAAGCTTCTTCAAAAGTTGGTTTTGTATTTATATGAAGCGTAGTTTGTTTATTTGCGGTACCATCTAAATATTTGTAGATATTATCTTTTGAAGAAATTTCTTGATTGTTAATTCCAACCAAATATTGACCTTGTTTAATTTTCATTCCGGGTTCATCTAAAGGTCCATTTAAACCAGGGTTCCAGCTTTCTGACGTGTAAATACGTTTTATTTGCCATTTGCCTTGTCTTGCAACAAAGTCTGCACCTAACAGTCCTCCTGTAGCCTTATTTACTTCAGGAAAGTCCCCACCACGAACAAAACTATGACCTACAGATAACTCTCCATTTACCTGATCTAGAATATAATTTAAGTCAGATCTGTGTTTTACAAACGGAATTAATGGCGCATATCTTTTGTATACTTTGTCCCAGTCTCTTCCGTGCATATTGGGATCGTAAAAATAATCACGTTCATAACGCCAAGCTTCCTCAAAAATTTGATTCCATTCTTTTAAACGATTCAATTTCATGTTAAAGTCAAGGTTTAATGTTTTAGACGCTTTGGCATTTGATTCCGAAGTTTTTATTACTTTCCAGCTTTTACCAGCTTTTCCAATCATATGTTTTCCATTCGTAGAGATACCATACACCCTCAATTCTTTTTCAAACTCTTTTGCTTCTAATTTTTTCAAATCAAACTTATGAACTGTAGAGTTTTCTGTAATAAACATAAAACCACTCGGTCCAGCGAAAATATTTCTATAGTTTCCTTTTAAAGGAAGCGCCATTATTCTTCTAGCAATACCCTCAAAATCGATAACTACTTTCTTTTCTTTTTTTGCTGTAGTATCTTTCTTTTTATTGCCTTTTTTACTCTTTGTTTTTTCTTTCTTTATTATTTCTTCGTCACTTTTTAATTTAAATGGAGAAGCATCTTTTTTTACTAAGTTGATAACATATGCGGTATAACTTGGTGTTGCGGTCATAGAACTAGTATTTGCCCATCCAGATTCCAAGGCAACATTTGTACTTGCTAAAAAGTATAGGTGTTTTTGGTCTAAATCCCAAGCAGGAGAAAATGAATCTGCAAAAGGATCTGTAATAGCAGTCGTTTTGTTTTTTATTGCAGACCAAAGTTTAATTTGTTTTAAACTATTATCACCAGATTTTGCATAGGCCAACCAATTGGAGTCTGGAGACCATGTAATCCCCATACTTCCTCGTTCTAAGTTGTTGCCCGCATTATCGATAGTTTTGATTGTTTTTTTTTCTAAGTTCACAATCCTTACACGTGTATCATCATCAACAAAAGCAATATGTTTACCGTCTGGAGACCAGGTTGGTTCCCATGCCATTTTAGAAACACCAATAGAGATCTTTTCTGTTTTTGCAGTACCATCTTGATTGGTTAAGTGCAAGGCGTATCCTTTTCCACTAGCGTCAGAAAACCAAGCGATTTTATCACCTTTAGGCGACCAGATTGCTGCTCTATCTGCATTACCAGAACTTTGTGTAATATTTCTTGAATCTCCAAATTCTACTGGAGAGGTAAAAATATCGCCACGAGAAGCCATTACAACTCTCTTTCCGTTTGGAGAAATACTTGCATAGTCTACTCGAGAATTTACATTTTCCCAATTCGTTGCTGTCCAAGGAAAATCTCCTTTTACAGCTATTTTTAAACGTTTTGTTTTGTTGGTTTTAAGGTCTAATGTATGCAAATAGCCTGCTTGTTCAAATACGATTGTATTTTTGTAACCATTTAAAGATTTTACAGCAGTTTCTTTAAATTTAGTGACCTGTTTTATAGCTTTGGTATTCGTATTGTAAGACCAAACATTTGCAGTATGCGTTCTGTCCGATAAAAAATATATATTATTTCCTAACCAAACAGGTTGTTTGTCTGTTGTTTTGTTATTTGGTAATAATGTTTCTATCAGCGTTTCTAGATCGATTATTATTAAAGGGGTGTTTTGTCCACCACGATAGTCTCTCCATTCTTCATCCCAACGTCTCATTTTATCAATCACTAATTTTTTTCCGTTAGAAGAGTACGATCCAGAAGTTGCCCATTGCTCAAATAGTTTTGTTGCAGGACCTCCATTTATAGATACTGTGTATAGTCTATTGAAACTGCTTGGAGCCGTATCTCTATTGGAGGCAAATAACACGTTTCTTCCGTCATTCGTCCATCCTCTAGCAACATCTGCACTGGTATGCCAAGTTAATCTTTTTGCTTCTCCACCTTTAATTGAAACAATATAGACTGCAGAAGAACCAGATCTGTTTGATGTAAATGCGACCCATTTTCCGTTAGGTGATAAATGAGGAGTGCTTTCTACTGCTGCAGTGCTGGTTAATCTCCTGGTAAGAGAATTAGATAGGTTTGTTGTCCAGATATCTCCACCATATGCAAAAGCTATATGGTTTTCATTAATAGTTGGTTGTCTTAATAATCTTGTTTCTTGGGCAGAGGTTGTATGGAGTGCAAACAACAATATAAAAACAGTGATGCTATTTAAAATATATTTCATATGCTTAAATGTTGATTTTTTTTATGGATTTCTTTTGAAGAGTTTAAATATACAAAATATTGACATTCAATACTGTTAAAGAAATGGTATGGTCCTACGAGCCAAAAAAAAAGTCTCATCTATAAATAGATAAGACTTTCTAAAAAAATAATTTTTAGTTTATCCCAAGAAAGGATATTTATAATTTGTTGGTGTAACAAAAGTCTCTTTAATTAAGCGTGCAGACGTCCAACGTAATAAGTTTTGTGCAGAACCAGCTTTGTCATTTGTTCCTGAAGCTCTCGCGCCTCCAAATGGTTGCTGACCTACCACTGCTCCGGTTGGCTTGTCGTTAATATAAAAATTTCCAGCTGCATTTTCTAATGCTTCAGAAGCTTTTTCTACGATGTATCTGTCATTAGAAAAAATAGCACCCGTTAATGCATATTCAGTAGATTCGTCTACTAATTTTAAAGAAGCTTCCCATTCTGCGTCCTCATATACAAAAACAGTCATTACTGGGCCAAATAACTCAGTTGTCATGGTTGCGTATGTTGGTGATTTTGCTAAAATTACAGTTGGCTCAATAAAGTATCCTACAGATTTATCATGGTTTCCTCCAACAATAATTTCTGCGTCTTTGTCTGCTTTTGCAGCATCAATAAAGCTTGCGATTTTATCAAAAGAACCCTCATGAATTACTGCATTTACAAAGTTGTCAGTATCTTCAGGAGAACCCATCTTAATGTCATTTGTTTGTGCAATTACATGTTTTTTAACCTCTTCCCAAAGAGATGCAGGAATATAAGATCTTGAAGCAGCAGAACATTTCTGCCCTTGATATTCAAAAGAACCTCTTACAATTGCCGTGGCAACCTGTATAGGGTTTGAAGAGTTGTGTACCCAGATAAAATCTTTTCCACCTGTTTCTCCAACAATTCTTGGATATGTTCTGTAGTTATGAATGTTGTTTCCAATTTGTTTCCATAAATTTTTGAAAACGTGGGTAGAACCTGTAAAGTGTAATCCAGAGAAATCTCTAGAAGCTAAAACAGTATCAGAAATCATTACTGGATCTCCATATACCACATTGATAACACCATCTGGCAAACCAGCTTCTTTAAATAAATCTACAATTACTTGTGCAGAATATGCTTGATGATCAGAAGGTTTCCAAACTACAACATTTCCCATCATTGCTGCAGATGCAGGTAAGTTTGCGGCAATAGCTGTAAAGTTAAATGGAGAAATTGCGTACACAAACCCTTCTAGAGGTCTGTACTCAACTCTGTTCCAAATACCTGGTGAAGATGCGGGCTGATCTTTAAAAATATCAATCATATATTGTACATTGAAACGTAAAAAGTCAACGGTTTCACAAGCAGCATCTATTTCTGCTTGGTGTACGTTTTTAGATTGCGCAATCATTGTTGCAGCATTCATTCTTGCTCTATAGGGTCCTGCTAATAATTCAGCAGCTTTTAAGAAAATAGTAGCACGTTCTGTCCAGCTTACGCGAGACCAAGCTTCTCTTGCTGCCAAAGCAGTAGAAATTGCGCTATCTACATGAGATTTGTCTGCAGTATGATATTGCCCAACTACATGCTTATGGTCATGAGGGGGTGTAATATTCTTTGTGTTTCCTGTTCTTACTTCTTCGCCATTTATATGCATTGGCACATCAACATTGCTGTTGAACATAGCTTTATAAGTTGCTAATAATTCTGTTCTTTCTGGAGAACCTGGAGCATACTCCTTTACTGGTTCGTTTACTGCTTTTGGAACATTAAAAAATCCTCTTGCCATTTTGTAATCGTTTTAAATGTTTATACTTAAATAACCATTCCTGTTCTACCTTTATCCTTTCGGAGTTCCGAAAATTCAGCGTGGGAAAGAAATCATCCTGAAGTTATACAAAAGTAGTGAATTTTATTAAAAAGTAACTTTATATTTCGAAAGTATCCGAAAGATAATTTACATGAAAAGAAATGAGTTGGGTCTCTATTTTTAGAGTTTAAAATACAGTAACTGTTTAGAGGTTAGTTGTTATTTTAGGTTTCGTTAATTTAGTAAAACAGGTGTTGTTAGTTGAAAGGTAGGCGTGTAAACTTTAAATTGTTCGTAGGTTTCTAAATTGATCATTGTATAAAAACCTTTCATTGCCCCGAGATTAGACTCTAAAAAACAACCAGATCTATAGGTATATTTAGCATTTGGCAGTAAGGTGGGTGTTTGACCAACAACGCCTTCTCCACTTACAATTTCTGTTCCGTTTAAAGAATCATAAATTGTCCAGAATCTATCTGTTAACTTTACGGTTTCTAAGCTTTTGTTCTCTATCGTAATAGTATAAGAAAAGATATAGTACAGTTTATTATTCCGATAACTGGTGCCGTTATAGTTGGTTTCTACAGAAATTTTTATGCCTTTTGTAATTTGTTGAATCATACTTAGGTAA
This sequence comes from Arenicella sp., assembly GCA_047614925.1. Taxonomy (GTDB): domain Bacteria; phylum Bacteroidota; class Bacteroidia; order Flavobacteriales; family Flavobacteriaceae; genus Polaribacter. Next base: position 2,849 of record JBLHIE010000023.1, on the reverse strand, counting down.
ATATAGTTTTTTTGGGGTGTATTTACAAATCAAATTTACAATTATCTGTTTTGATTGAAATATCCCTGGCCAACACCAATAACACGGTCATACAAACTTCCCGTAGGTTTGTAGTATACAAGCACTGTATATTCGTTTTCAGTTTGAAAGAAAGAACCATTAATTTCATTTGTATTTACCAAATTATCTTTACCAACAGTGGCAAAAGTATAGTTGTAAAAACCTTGTTTTAACAAGATACTTGTCGTGTAAGTTTGGTTTTTGGAGCCGTAATTCATTTTGTTGTTATCCGAAATAGAGAAATCATTAAAAGCACCAAAAACATATACTTCTTTTTCGTTAAATGGTGCTGTTACGGCTAGTGTAAAGTGCATTAAAGCGTAATCTGCCTCTGTACTATTGTCATTACCTTCTAATGTTCTTACTGCAAATTGTCCGTTAATATCAGGGCTGTATGTGTATTGTGCAAATTGGTTATAGGTATGCGGATAGATGTAGTGATTGTAAACGTCTTTTTTTACAATCTTCACAATATTTAAACTTCTATTCCTAATAATTTTACTGTCAAAATTTAAGTATTCATTTCCTCCCCAGAAATTTGTCTTGTTGGTGTAGGTATATATAAGCTGATTTTGTTTGAAAAAAGTAGGTTGTAGGTTGTTTATAATTTCGTTCCAATTATTGTTTTTAATAAGAGCTACATTAATTTCTTGACCTGGATTGTTGATGCGAATACCTGGGTGATTGATAGAAAACTGAATGGTCTGCTGCGTATTAACAGTCTTTATATTTCTACTTCTATCTACAGCAACTGCTATTGTTGCGCTATTTTCAAACAACACAAATCTTCGCGTAAAAATAACTTCATCATCCGCGTCTAAAACAGATAAAAGGTAGTTTCCGCTCTTGGTAATTTCTGTGTTTATGTTTGGTATTTGAACACTATAGTGCGTGTAGTTTTGTAAGGTATTAAAGGAGTTGGTTACATTTATAATGTTGTTTTGATCAAATCCGTTTATATACTGACTTGATAATAACCTGCTCGGTTTCCAGTCATGGGTTTTATGCGCTACTTTGTACTTGTATTGTTTGCTATCTGCATCTAAATCATCAAAAGACAGTTCTAAAACGGTTCCTAAAGGCACAATAGAAGAAAAGTTATTCTCTTGCAGTGGTCTTAGTTGAATGGTTTTTATGTTTTGGGCATTTAAAGAACTTATTAGAATCAATAAAAGCCAAGTTATTTTTTTTTGCATAATATTTTATAGAGATACCTCAAAAATAGGAAAATTAATATTTACAGAAGACATGCAGGCACGGTTCTTGTTTCTATTTAAATGAAGATTTATAGATAAAAGGCCATTTAATTTAAGAAAAACCATTTTTTTAGGAGCAATTTTAGTGCTTTAGTAAAACTTTTTATTTTTGATAAAAGGGTGTCTTGTTTTTTGAAATACAACTATTTAGAACAGATATAAATAAGAATAATTAGCTAAGATTAAGGGTGAATTATATCAGTCTTCACTTACAAAATCTTTAAATTTGCATGATTTTTTTAGATAACTAAACATTCCAATTTACTATGTCAAAAGACATTCGTATTAAAAAAGGCTTAGATATTAAGCTTGTTGGCGTTGCCGAAAAAAACACTACTAATAGTACTCAAAGTAGTGTCTACGCAGTAAAGCCAGAAGATTTTCACGGAATTACACCTAAACTTGTAGCCAAAGAAGGAGCAGAAGTAGTAGCAGGAGATACACTTTTTTATTCAAAAAGTGACGAGCGCATTTTATTTCCAAGTCCGGTTTCTGGTAAAGTTACTCAGGTAATACGTGGTGCAAGAAGAAAAGTATTAGCAGTAAAAATTGCGGCAGATGCAGCGCAAGTTTATAAAGATTTTGGAGCCAAAGATGCAGATGCAATGTCTGGAGAAGAGGTTAAGAATCATTTATTAGCTTCAGGTTGTTGGCCATTTGTAAAACAGCGTCCTTATGATGTGGTTGCAAATCCGAATCAAGCGCCAAAAGCAATTTTTATTTCTGCATATGCAAGTGCACCTTTAGCGGCTGATTTAGAATATACTTTAGCAGGAAAGGAAGCCGAATTGCAAGCAGCAATAACAGCTGTTTCTAAATTAACAGAAGGGTTAGTGCATGTTTCAATTGGGGCAGATGCTGTTTCTCCTTTGGCGAATCTAACAGGAATAGAAGTGCACAAAGTTTCAGGACCACATCCATCAGGAAATGTAGGTACACAAATAGCAGCAATAGACCCTATTAATAAAGGAGAAGTTGTTTGGGTTCTTACACCACAAGACTTAGTAGTTATTGGTGAGTTGTTACTAACAGGAAAACTAAATTTAAGCAGAACCATTGCTTTAACAGGTTCTCACTTTAGTACACCAGCGTACGTAAAAGCAATCTCAGGAGCTACCATTGCAGATGTAACTGCAAATAATTTAAAGGATGACAATACAAGAATTATCAGCGGAAACGTACTTTCTGGAAAGGAAGTAAAAGCAGATGAGTTTTTGGGTTATTATGACAATCAAATAACAGCCATACCAGAAGGAGACGATTATGAATTTTTTGGCTGGAACAAACCAGTTTTTAATAAAATCTCTACCTCTAGGGCATTGACTTTCTCTTGGTTAACTCCAAAGAAGAAATACGATTTAAACACCAATACAAATGGTGAACATAGAGCTTTTGTAGTAACAGGTTCTTATGAAGAAGTGTTTCCTTTAGATATCTATCCGATGCAATTATTAAAAGCATTTATGTATAAAGATTTAGATGAAATGGAAGCGTTAGGAGGATACGAAGTAGCACCAGAAGATTTTGCGTTGA
>JBLHIE010000022.1:0-20227 GCA_047614925.1 Arenicella sp. | reverse complement strand
ATTCATCCTCATTCCAAAGATAATCATCTTCGGTTGGATAATCTGGCCAAATCTCAACAATTGAGTCATATGCATCACCTTCATCTTCTATATCTTGTAGGTTTTCTACTACTTCTAAAGGAGATCCAGTTCTAATAGCATAATCTATTAACTCATCTTTGGTTGCTGGCCAAGGTGCATCTGCTAAATAAGATGCTAATTCTAATGTCCAATACATTTCTTATTGTTTAATTTTGTGCAAAAATAATTTTTTTGCTGAATTATGCAAGTCTTTTTTAAGAAATTTATTGTGAAGTTATTTGAAAAATATATAAAATACTTATAATCAATTATTTAAGTAAAATATATTTTTTTAATTTCTTCAGCTCGATAAAAAAAGAACGTTTTAATTTTTTTCAGGAATCCACTTTACTTCGGCTACCTTCAAATTACTAGACAATTTTCGTGCCAACACAAAAAGATAGTCAGACAGTCGGTTTAAATATTTTAGAATGTCATTATTTAATGTTTCTTGGTCATTTAATTCTACAGACAAGCGTTCTGCTCGTCTACAAACACATCTGGCTACGTGACAGAATGACACTGCTTGATGGCCTCCTGGAAGAATAAAATGAGTCATTTGAGGAAGTTCTGCATCCATTTTGTCTATTTCATTTTCTAAAAAAAGAATAGAGTTTTCATTAATTTTAGGAATGTTTAAACGCTCTTTACCAGACTTTAAGGTTTCTTTTTCTGGAGGAGTTGCCAACATTGCACCCAAAGTAAATAATTCATTCTGAACCCTTAATAGCGCTTCTTTTGAATCACCTGCGATGTCTTGATCTTTAATTAAACCAATATATGAGTTTAATTCATCTACGGTTCCGTAACTTTCAATACGTAAATTATATTTTTTTACTCTTGTGCCGCCAAATAGGGCTGTAGTTCCTGCATCACCAGTCTTTGTATATATTTTCATTTAAAATGAGTTCTAATTGTTTATAAAAATCAAAGTTACAAAGTTTAAAAATTATAACATTTATTATTCATATGTTTTAACAGTTAAATAACGAGACTCTTATTTTAAAATGCTCTTTTGCTTGTTCTCTCCTAAAAAAAATGATTCCGAAGTAAAAAAGATCTACGCTCACACTTACTTTTGAATGATTTTTTAAAGAGGACCAAACGGCTGTTGCTTCTTTGTTGCCATACATGTCATTAAAAATAAAGAAAGAATTATTATGAATACTTTTTAAACAAGTATTAAAATGGTTGAGTGTAGTTTGTTGGTTTTGATTGCGATGAAAGTAGATACAGTCAAATTCTTTATTTTGTGTACTTTCTGAAAGTGTTTCGGTTGCATTAAGTACAGTTGTTACACATGAATTCTCCTTATCATTTGCAAGCATCACCGCTTTTAAACCTGAAGAAGCACCAATTTCTAGGATACTTTTAGGATTAAAATAACTAATTATTTTTAATAATAATTTTGTTTTTTTATGAGAAAGCACCTTGTTTTTATCGCTTTCAGAGCTGCTGTTTTTTAGCACGCTAGTCCTGGTCTTTAGGAATGTTTTCCATAGATTTTTGTTAATTTTTATATAAAAGCATTTGGTAATTAATTGGTATACAAAAGGGGAGTGCACCCCATGTTGATTGTTAGATTTTAATAAAAATTGAAAGTATTTTTTTTGTTGGTACAACATGGGCTGAAATGAAAAACGAAATTAAAATAAAAATACAGCTTTACACTTATAAAAAGTATATTTGTCTGAATAGTTTTAACTGTCAAAAAAATATCTTTAATGATTTTAAAAACAGAATATACTCCTTATTTTGAACAATACCTGAAATTAGTGGGCTTTGGTGATAAAACAATTATAGAGAATTTAGAAAGCTCACAAGTGGCGTTTGAAAAGGTATTACGAGATATACCTGAGGAAAAACAAGCTTTTTCCTATGCACCTGGTAAATGGACTATAAAAGAATTGATACAGCATATTATAGATACAGAAAGAATTTTTTCTTTTAGAGCGTTGTCTTTTGCAAGAAATGATAAAACGGCAATGCCAGGTTATGATCATGATGCTTTTGTAGTCAATGACAATGCAAATGAAAGAGATTATTACGATTTGTTAGACGAAATGAAAGTTTTAAGAACCTCTTCCATTCAATTATTTAAAAGTTTTTCTGAGGAAGCTTTGCTAAGAATGGGGGTTGCTTCAAATAATAAAATGTCCGTTAGAGCACTAGGATATTTGTTTTCTGGGCATCAAATTCATCATTTAAATATTGTAAAAGAACGGTATTTATAGCAGCGTTTTACTTTTTATTAAAAGAAAAACCCGAAGTTTTAGCTTCGGATTTTTTTATTTTAATATTTAATTTTGTCTTGTTTTTCTGTCCATTTTTCAAAGGGCTCTAAGGCAATTTTTCTACCTACTTGCTCAAACGGAATACTTCTTTGTTCATAAGGAAGTGGAATTTCTTTATAAATAAAGGCGTCATCAAAACCAATAGCTGCAGCATCTTGTTGGTTGCTTCCATAATATACTTTGTCTGGTCTTGCCCAATAAATAGCACCAAGGCACATCGGACAAGGCTCACAAGAAGTGTAAATAATACAGCCGTCTAATTGAAAAGATCCTATGTTTTTACAAGCATCTCTAATTGCCGTAACCTCAGCGTGTGCAGTTGGGTCATTTGTAGAAGTTACTTTGTTATTTCCACTACCAATAACTTCACCATTTTTTACTACAATACAACCAAAAGGGCCGCCTTCGTTGTTACTCATTCCTTTTAAAGCCGCTTTTACTGCGGTACTCATAAATTCTTCGTGATTTGTCATAAACTTCAGTATTCAGTATTCAGTATTCAGTTCTCAGTATTCAGTTCTCAGTGTTCAGTTAAACTGCACCTAAATATTCTTAGGATATTAAAGTCCTCCCGTCATGTTTTCTGGTTTTACCCATTCGTCGTATTCTTCTGCAGTTACATAGCCTAAACGCACCGCTTCCACTTTTAAAGTAGTTCCGTTTTCATGAGCTGTATTTGCAATTTCTGCAGCTTTGTAATATCCGATTTTTGTGTTTAACGCCGTTACCAACATCAAAGAATTGTTTACCAATTCTGTAATTCTAGCATGGTTTGGTTCAATTCCTGCAGCACAATGAATATCAAAAGACACACAAGCATCGCCTATTAATTGAGCAGATTGTAAAACATTTGCCGCCATCATTGGTTTAAAAACGTTCAACTCATAATGCCCTTGCGTTCCTCCAACAGTTACCGCAACATCATTTCCCATTACTTGCGCACAAACCATCGTGATTGCTTCTGCTTGCGTAGGATTTACTTTTCCAGGCATAATAGAACTTCCTGGCTCATTTGCAGGAATAATTAATTCTCCAATTCCAGATCTTGGTCCAGATGCCATCATGCGAATATCATTTGCAATTTTATTCAAAGAAACAGCCACCTGTTTTAAAGCGCCATGGGTTTCTACCAAAGCATCATGTGCCGCTAAGGCTTCAAATTTATTTTCTGCAGTTATAAAAGGTAACGCTGTAAATTGCGCAATATATTTTGCAACCAATACATCGTAACCTGCAGGTGTATTTAAGCCTGTTCCCACGGCTGTTCCTCCTAAAGCAAGTTGACTTAAGTGCTCTAATGTATTATTTAATGCTTTTAAACCGAAATTTAATTGCGCTACATAACCAGAAAATTCCTGACCTAAAGTAAGCGGAGTCGCATCCATTAAATGTGTTCTACCAATTTTTACAACGTCTTTAAATGCTTCTGATTTTGCTTTTAATGTATCTCTTAATTGTTCAATTCCCGGAATTGTGTTTTCTACAATCTTTTTAAAAGCAGCAATGTGCATTCCTGTTGGAAAGGTGTCGTTAGAGGATTGCGATTTATTTACATCATCATTTGGCTGAATGGTTTTTTCACCTTCACCAATTACATGACCTGCAATTTCATGTGCTCTGTTTGCAATAACTTCATTCACATTCATGTTAGACTGTGTGCCAGAACCTGTTTGCCAAATCACCAACGGAAATTGGTCATCTAATTTCCCTGCTAAAATTTCATCACACACTTGCGCTATTAAATCTCTTTTCTCTTCTGTTAAGACACCTAATTCTGCATTTGTATATGCTGCAGCTTTCTTTAAATAAGCAAAACCATACACAATTTCTAAAGGCATAGAGGCGGGTGCACCAATTTTAAAATTATTACGAGAACGTTCTGTTTGTGCTCCCCAATATTTATCTGCAGGAACTTCTACGTTGCCCATAGTGTCCTTTTCAATTCTATATTTCATGTGTTTCTTTTTGTTTTTTTCTAAACGGTCACTTTTTTTCATGCACTACTTCACATGATTAAAATGTAAAGACGCTCGTTTCCCAATAAAAAATTTGTTCTTAAATTAACACAAATTTACAAAAAACTAAGTAGAATATTTATGAACAGATAATATTAAATACTGCTTAAAAATTTTAGATTTAGATAGTAAAATTTGAAAATATGTCTTATTTTTGCTTCATAATTATTAAAGATATTAAAATGTTAGATTTTTCTCAATTTTCAGGACTGGTTTTATTCATGTTTGTTTTTACAGCTGGTTTTTGGTTGTTAATCTTTTTATTAACATTTGTAGTGCCTTATTGGATTGGTGGAACGATCTGGGAGAATTTAAAATTAAAGAAAGAAGCAAAGCAAGCTGCCAAAGGAAAGTAGTTTTTTGAAAATATATTTTATTAAAAAACTCGTTTAAGAAATTGAACGAGTTTTTTTGTGGATTTTATTGAGCCTGTTAGGGAATGAATTGAAAATCCTTTTTTATAGCTGTTCGATAAGTCACACTTTTTGCATGATTGTCTTTGGAACAAATAGTAAGATTTTTAAGGAAAGCACTTTTAAACGCCTAAAACTACCCTTCATAATCTTCTCCGCCATCCGTGCCGCTGCCTTTTCTTTCTCTTGTCTTTTTTTGATTGAAACGATACACAAAACTGATTCTAATTTGAGGATCTCTCCATTGAAACTCTGAGTATTGTTCTAAAAAGTTTGGAAGTATGGTTGTTCTTTGACTGATGCTGCTATTAAAAACATCGCTAAAATTTAAACTCAAAGAGGCTCTTTCATTAAATAAATCTTTACTGGCGGACAGATTCATGCTAAACACGCCTTTACTCTTTGTTTGTGCATTTTGTGACGGACCACGGTAATTCGTGTTTATTTGTAAATCTGTTTTACCTGGTAAACTTATCTTTTGATTGAGTCTGATGAAAAAGGACGTATTTTCAAAATCGAAATTCTGGGTAACATTTGTAGTAAGGTTCGTATAATCTCCAGCACTGGTAACGTTATATAAATTAAAATCACTATTTATATTCCAAGCTTTTAGAGGTCTATAATTTAGTGTAAACTCCAAACCAACTCTTTCTTCGGTTGATAAGTTTATAGGAAACCTTCGTGTAATAGGGTCTCCGTTGTCTGTTAGCATTCCTGTATCTTCTTGTATTCGTTCCCAATTATCAGTACTAATATTATAATAAAGAGAGGTGCTAAGTGTAAACTTCTCCCAACGTTTTAAATAACCAAGATCTAACGCATCTGTAATTACAGGATTTAAAGCTATGTTACCGCTATAAATATTACTTTCACTAGAACGACTAGGAAATGGATTTAAAATTCTGCCTCTTGGTCTTCTTATTCTTCTGTTATACCCTAAAGTGATGTTTTCTCCATCTTTGAATTCAAAACCAAGGTTTACAGTAGGAAATAAGTTTCCGTAGCTTCTTTTGTCTTTTGTTGTTGCTGTTTGTTGCGCAATTTCAATGGAAGTGTATTCATAACGCACGCCTGCTAAAAGAGATATTTTATTGAATTTTTGACCATATTGAACATAGGCAGCATTTACAAATTCTTCGTAATTGAAAGAATTATTTAAGCCTGCATCTGGAATTAAAGGACCATTATTTTCAAAATCTTGTCTTTCTGCTAAAAAGAAACTATTAAAGATATCTCTATAATTTCCTCTATAACCGGCTTCATATTGAATGTCTTCTCCTACCGGATGCACATAATCAACTTGGAATAAACCATTATTTTCATCTTGATCTTCAATAACTTGCTCTAAATCGTTTAAAAGGTTTACCGATGTATCTACCTCTGTAATGTTATTTAAACTATTTTCAGCTTCTGAAGAATATTGTGAGCTTATAGATAATTTTCTTCCATTTTGATTAAAATTATTTACATAATCGATCGTGTACTGAATTCTCTTTTCATCTTCTCCTTCGCTTTCAGTTCTAAAAGTTGCTTCGTTTATCTCACCTTCAGAATTAAATCTTTTAATATCATTTGTATTTACATCATCGTCATTCCCGCGATTAAAAACAATGTTTCCAATAATACTAGCGTTTGGAGTAAGATAATATTCAGCACCAAAACTAGTAAATAAAGCCCTACTTAACCTTCCAAACTTTCTGCTTTCAAGAACTCTTGCGTTTTGTGCAGTAGAAGATAGAAAATCAGAATCACTAAAAGCATTTCCAGGAGTGGCGTTGTATCTGAAGCCTGTATTGGTGAAAAAATTCCATTTTTCAGTTCTCCAATTTGCATTAAAAGCAGTTCCTACTCTTTCAGGAACTCCTAAATCTAACTGTAAAGAACCATTAAATCCTACTAATTTATTTTTTCTTAAAATAATATTTAAAATACCTGCGGTACCTTCGGCGTCATATCTCGCAGAAGGAGATGTAATAACTTCTACTTTCTCAATAGCTTCTGCAGGAATTTGTCTTAAGGCGTCTGCACCATTCATACCTACTAATGCACTTGGTCTTCCATCAATTAATATGGTTACATTTTCATTTCCTCTTAAACTCACATTTCCTTCAACATCCACTTGAACAGACGGTACATTTCCTAAAACATCACTCGCATTGCCACCTCTTATTGATAAGTCTTTACCAATATTAAATATTTTTTTATCTAAACGAATGTCAACAGTAGTCTTTTCTGCCACAATTACTATTTCATTTAAACCATTGGTAGCTTCTGCTAATTTAATAATTCCTAAATATTTATTTGAAGTAATTTTTTCTTCTGGAAACTTTGCCGATTCAAAGGATATAAAAGCAACACTAATTTGATAGGTCGCTTTTGGCATTTCTATTGAGAATTCACCATTTAAATCAGTAATTCCTCCAGAAACCTTTTCAGTTTCTGTGTTTTTTATAATAATTGTTGCGTATTCTAAAGGTTGATTCGTTCTCGTATCTACTACCTTTCCAGAAATATTAATACTATTAGGATTATTTTGTTTTTGAGAAAACAAAGTGGACAAAGTAAATAAACAACAAATGAAAAGTAAAATTTTTTGGGTCAAAACTTAAATGATTTTTACAATTAGACTGCAAAGAACATTTTTAGTTTAATTACATTTAGTTAAAGAAAAGTTAAAGCATTTAATGCAAAATAATTCTAAATAATAGCATTGATGTTTTCTGAAGGTCTTCCAATAACAGCTTTCTCTTTATTGATGACAATTGGACGCTCTATTAACTTTGGATTTTCTATCATAGCTCTGATTATATGGGCATCTGACATATTTGTTCCTTTGTAATTTTCCTTCCAGATTTTTTCTGTTTTTCGAACCAATTGAATCGGTGAGATGCCTAATAAGTTGATGATTTCTGCTAAGTCTTCCTCTGAAGGAACCTTGTCTAAATATTTTACTATTTCAAACTCTTTTCCGGAGTTTTCTAAAAGAGTCAAACCTTCTCTGGATTTTCTGCAACGCGGATTGTGGTATATTTTTATCATTTTTTTCAAAGGTTAAATAGGTGTCAGTTTCTGCAACTTTTTTATTTCACTAAATGCTAATCACTCTTTTGTCCATTCAACATTAAATACGCCTTTAAAAAAGGATTGATATTTCCATCCATAACGGCATCTACATTTCCTGTTTCGTGAGCAGTTCTTACGTCTTTTACTAATTTATAAGGATGCATTACATAATTCCGTATCTGACTTCCCCATTCGTTTTTTAATTTACCCGATTCAATCTCATCTCTTGCCGCCTGTTGTTTTTGCAGTTCAATTTCATACAATTGAGATTTCAACATTTTCATTGCAGTAGCTCTATTGTCGTGCTGAGAGCGCGAGTTAGAGCAAGAAATTTGAATACCAGAAGGTTTATGCGTCAACTGAACCTTGGTTTCAACCTTGTTTACATTTTGTCCGCCAGCGCCACTAGAACGCGCAGTTACAATTTCTATATCTGCAGGATTTACTTCTATTTCAATAGAATCATCAGCCACAGGAAAAACATATACAGACCCAAAAGTAGTATGCCGTTTTCCATTAGAATCAAAAGGGGAAATCCGTACCAATCTGTGCACACCGTTTTCTCCTTTTAACCAACCAAAGGCATAATCACCTTCAATTTCTATGGTAATGGTTTTAATTCCTGCAACATCACCTGCTTGATAATTGAGCGTTTTTAATTTAAAACCTTGCTTTTCTGCCCACATAGTGTACATTCTAGACAACATTTCAACCCAATCGCAACTCTCTGTTCCGCCAGCACCCGCATTAATTTGTATGGTAGCAGACAAAGAATCTCCTTCTTCAGAAAGCATGTTTTTAAATTCTAAGTCTTCTAAGAAAGTACTTGTTTTTTCGAACTGCTGTATTACTTCGGTTTCATCAACTTCACCCTCTTTGTAAAACTCATACAATACGTTTACATCTTCGTTTAAAGTGATGGTTTTACGATAATCAGCAACCCACTTTTGTTTAAAACGCAACTCTTTCATTAAAACTTCAGCAGATTTTGGATCGTTCCAAAAATTTGGATCTACCGTTTTTTCTTCTTCGTTCGCAATTTCTATGAGTTTTTTATCAATCTCTAAATAAGATTTTAGTTTCTCAATTCTTTCAGCGATATCTTTAAGTTGGTCTTGTGTAATCATAAGTTGAACAAAAATAAATGAAATTTTAAGATTTCTTGTTTTAAAAGCTGATAGTTATTGTATAGATTTATAAAAAATATATCAAACATGAAAAAAGCACTACTTATTCTCTTTTTTATTATGGTTTCTGTAGACGGATTTGCACAGTTTTTTACAGAAAAAACGGGAAACAAATTGCAAAAAGGAATTACGAAGTATGAAGGGTATTTTACTTTTTATTATGATGATACTACAGATAAAATTTTTCTTCAAATAGAGGATTTAAATACTGAATTTCTTTATGTGCGTTCACTTTCTGAAGGAATTGGTTCTAATGATATTGGTTTAGATAGAGGGCAATTGGGAGCTGGAGTTGTGGTTCATTTTAAAAAAGCAGGCAATAAGTTGCTGTTAATTCAGCCGAATCAAGAGTATCGAGCAATTACCGATAATATCGAGGAGAAAAAATCTGTAAAACAAGCATTTGCCAAGTCGGTTTTGCACGGTTTTATTATTAAAGAAGCAGAAAACGGACTCTTTTTAGTAGATGCTACTAGTTTTTTTATGAGAGATGCACACGGAGTTGCCAATACGTTGGCAAGAAACAAACAAGGAAGTTACAGTTTAGATGCAAGTAAATCTGCCTTTCATATGGAGAGAACAAAAGCATTTCCTAAAAATGTTGAGTTTGACATCATGTTAACTTTTAAAGGAACTCCGAAAGGTTACAATATAAGAAGTGTAACGCCAGATGCGAGTCTGGTAACGATACATCAGCACCATTCTTTTGTTGCCTTACCTGATAATAAGTACAAACCAAGAAAATTTGATCCACGTTCTGGTGCAAATTTAATGTCTTATTTAGATTATGCAACACCGGTAAATGAATCAATTACAAAACGATTTATTCGAAGACATCGATTAGAAAAGAAGAATCCAGAAGCTGAAATCTCAGAAGCAAAAGAACCTATTGTCTATTATTTAGATCGAGGAACACCAGAGCCGGTGCGTGCTGCTTTGTTAGATGGTGGACGTTGGTGGAATCAAGCCTTTGAAGCAGCTGGTTATAAAGATGCGTTTCAAATGAAAATGCTGCCAGAAGGTGCAGATCCTTTAGACGTGCGTTTTAACATGGTGCAATGGGTGCATCGCTCTACAAGAGGTTGGAGTTACGGCGCAAGTATTTCTGATCCAAGAACTGGCGAAATTATTAAAGGACATGTGAGTTTAGGCTCTTTAAGAATCAGACAAGATTTTTTAATTGCACAGGCTTTGCAAGCACCATACACAAATAATAATACAGCCGATGCTTTTGCACTTGAGATGGCCATCGCTAGAATTAGACAGTTATCTGCGCATGAAATTGGGCATACTTTGGGTTTTGCACATAATTTTGCCGCAAGTACTAATAATAGAGCATCGGTAATGGATTACCCGCACCCAAAATTCACTTTAAATGAGGGTGAAATTGACTTTTCTGATGCTTACGATACGAAGATTGGTGCTTGGGACAAAGTAATTGTTGCCTATGCATATCAAGATTTTCCAAAAGATAAAAATGAAGCTGTAGCATTGCGTACTATTTTAGAAAATGCCTTTGAAAGCGGATTAAAATACTTGTCAGATTCAGATGCAAGGCCGCAAGGAAGTGCGAGTAGTACTGCACATTTATGGGATAATGGAGGGAATATTCATGATGAATTGTACCAGGTCTTAAAAATCAGAAAAACAGCTATAGATAACTTTTCGACAGATAATATCAAGACCAATCAGCCCTATTCTGTGCTCGAAGATGTGTTTGTTCCGTTGTATTTTTTCCATAGATTTCAAACAGAAGCAACCGTAAAATTAATTGGAGGCTTGGAATACAGCTATGCTGTAAAAGGCGGAAATCAAACCGTAGTAAAACGAGTTTCTGGCACTTCAGAAAGAATTGCCTTGCAAGCTGTTTTAAAAACAATTGCTGTAGATGAAATTGCAATTCCGAAAGAAAAGTTAGCACTATTTCCACCAAGGGCAACCGGTTTTGGTAGGAGTAGAGAGTCTTTTAAAAGTAATTTAGGGGTTGAGTTTGATGCTTTTGGAGCAGTAGAAACGGCAAGTGAAATGACGTTGAATTTATTGCTGAATCCACAAAGAGCTTCAAGATTGGTCGCACATAAGAGTTTAAATAAAAACCAACTCGGTTTGGTGGAGTTGATTGACGAATTGGTGGATAAAACCATCAATAAAACACATAAAGATACCTATTATCAAGAATTACAAAACGTAATTAATACGCAGGTTTTAGAGCAGTTGTTTCATGCAGCCGCTCATAAAAATCAGTACCAACAAGTAAATGCTATTGTGCTTTTTAAGTTAGATGAAATCAAATCGATTTTACAAAATAAAAAAACAATGGGAGTTCAAAAAATATACAATGCAGCAATGGTTAAAATGATTGAGGGTTTTGTTAAAAATCCGATGTCATTTAAAAAAACAGCGGCACCACAGATTCCGGATGGTTCGCCAATTGGGAGTAAAAATTCAAGTAGAAGACAAACATTCGAATAGAAAAGTATAAAAGTTCATGAAGTGAAAAAACAATTCTTTGTGGCGATCATCTTAAACTTTGTGAGATAACAAAAAAACGTATGATTATAGATTTAATATCAGATACAGTTACAAAACCAACACCAAAAATGTTAGAAGCAATGATGCATGCAAAAGTTGGTGATGATGTTTTTAAAAGCGATCCAACAGTAAATGAGTTGCAAGAAAAGGCGGCAAAAATGTTCGGTATGGAAGATGCGTTGTTTTTTCCTTCAGGAACGATGGCGAATCAGACGGCCATTAAATTACACACTCAGCCTGGAGATAAATTAATTTGTGATAAATATGCACACGTTTATAATTACGAAGGAGGAGGAGCTGCTTTTAATTCTGGAGTAACCTGTAAATTAATCGACGGACATAGAGGTATGTTTTCTGCTGAGCAGTTAGAAGAAGCTGTCGCGGGCAGGGCAGATATTCACGTTCCGTATTCAAGATTGGTATGCATCGAAAATACAACAAATAAAGGCGGTGGTGCTTGTTGGGATTTTTTGGAATTAGAGAAACTTCAGAAAATTGCTAAAAAAAACAACTTAGCTTTTCACTTAGATGGTGCGCGTTTATTTAATGCTTTGGTTGCAAAAAATGAATCTGCAGAGCAGTACGGACATTTGTTTGACACCATTTCTATTTGTTTGTCTAAAGGTTTAGGAGCACCAATTGGTTCTATTTTATTAGGTTCTAAAGAACACATCGCAAAAGCCTTAAGAATTAGAAAATTATTGGGTGGTGCAATGAGGCAAGTTGGCTTTTTAGCGGCTGCAGGTATCTACGCATTAGACAACCATATAGGGCGTTTGGCAGAAGATCATCTAAAAGCAAAAGAAATTGGAGCGGTTTTAAGTGTAGCTTCGTATGTTACCAAGTTAGAGGCGATAGAAACCAATATTGTAATTTTTTATGTGGATAAAAAAATAGGTGCAGACAATTTTATTAAAAAAATGAAAGAGAATAACATTCTATTAACGCCCATGGGTGAAGGTAGAATTAGAATTGTTACGCATTTAGATTATACAAATGAAATGCACGAAGTTCTTTTAAAAGCACTTCAAAATTTTTAGAAGTAAAAATTGAAGATAGGTGAAATTGAAGATGCTAAAAAAATCTTTAATCTTTGCTGTCTAATTTTGCCAATTCTTTATAGTTTCTATTTAATTTTTTCAATAAAAAACCGTATAACAATTGGTAGAATAAATATAAAACTCCTAAAATTAATAAGGTGGCAATCAGTGATGCAAAAACTATAAAAAGAATTTTTTTATTACTTAAATCTTCTAAGTTCGTTTGAATAGATGCAATGGTAGCTACAACCATGACTAATGACATATAAGCGAGATTAAAAAGAACATAATTTCTAACCGTTTTTCTAGTTTTAATTATTTTTTTCATCAAATTACTCGTAGAATCTGTTGCAGAAATTCTTTTGTAATTCAAATAGAACATTACTAAAAAGTAAAATAAGATGGTATAGGCAACAATTTGAGAATAAAAAATAAAATTTATCAAACCTAATTTCTTGTATTCAGCATAAGCTTCATCCATATCTATAAAAAAATAGAGAGAATTTAAGATTACAAACTCAAGAATACCAATAATAAATATCCATTTTACAATAGAAGATGATTTTGATTGGGCCAATTTGTAAATCTCTACAGTAGAGTGTTTACTTGCTTCTTCTGGTTGATTTTTCCAGACTTTTTTATAGTTGTCTAATAAATCCATAGTTATGGGTTTAAGATATTTTTTAATTTTTCTTTTGCTCTGTTCATTTTCACTCTTGCATTTACATTGGTAATTCCTAATGTTTCCGATATTTCTTTATAAGGTTTATCCTCCAGGTATAAAAAAATCAGTGCTTTGTCTATGTCATTTAATTTATGAATTGCTCCGTAAAGTGCTTTTAGCTGAATTTCCTCTGCATCATCATATGGAATTGTTTTAATTTTAAAGGCAACATCACTAAAATCTTGTGTTTTTATTGTTCTAGTAGATTTTCTATACAATGAAATCGCAGTGTTTAAAGCAACCCTATACATCCAGGTACTAAATTTGGAATCTCCCCTAAACTTAGGGTAGTTTTTCCAAACCTGTATGGTTATTTCTTGAAACAAATCATTGTGTGCATCTTTACTCGTAGTATAAATTCTACAAATTTTGTGCGCTATATTTTGATTTGCCTCAAAGTCTAATAAAAATTTAGTTTCTAAATCTTTTTGCAATTTTGTGTATTCGTTTATTATTTATAAGTAGCATAAATATATTAATTGTTACAATTTTATTAAAATATATTTTACCGAGTTTAAAATATATATCTTTGAAAATATCAAATCTATATAAATTGGACAATATTAAGCAAGATTTTACAATCAAGGACCTTGAAAATATATCAGGAATTAAGGCACATACAATCCGTATTTGGGAAAAAAGATACAGTTTGTTAGAACCTAAAAGAACCGACACCAATATTCGATATTATTCTCATCAAAATTTGCAAAAGATTTTAAATGTAGTTTTATTAACTAAAAATGACTATAAAATATCTAGAATTGCAAAAATGTCTGAGGAAGAGGTCTTATTGCAGTCAAGAGAAGTAGCCTTTAATAGTGCTGTAAATGATGATGCTATTAATGCGTTTAAATTGGCAATGTTTAATTTTGATAAAGCATTATTTAACAAAACATATGACAAGTTAATAGGTAAAAAAGATTTTAAAAAAATTTTTAAAGATGTATTTATTCCGTTTCTAAATCATATTGGGTTGTTATGGCAAACAGATACTTTATTGCCCGCACATGAGCATTTTGTGTCTAATTTAATAGCTCAGAAAATTCATATAAATACAGAGCTTTTAGAGCACACTGCTTCAGAATCAAAAAAAACATACATCTTATTTTTGCCAGAAAATGAAATCCATGAATTAGGTTTGTTATATCTAAATTATGAATTAATTTTAAAAGGGAACAACACCATCTATTTAGGGCAAAACTTACCCTTAGATAACTTAAAGTGTTTTTTTGAAAATAAAAAAGAATTGTGCTTTGTTACCTCTTTAACAGTGCAACCTTATGAAGATAAAATAGAAGATTATTTAAAACAAATTGAAGAACTTCTTAAGGAAACAAGCCACGAGTTTATTGCAATTGGTAGAAAAACTTCTTTACTGAAGGCTAGAGATTATAAATCGAATGTTTCTTTTTATAATTCGGTTTCAAATTTGTTAAAAGTGATATAATTTCTTAGATATCTTATAATCTTGTTTAGTTTTTTGATACCTTTGTTAAACAAATAGATTTAATGAAAAAAGACATGCATATTATTGGTTCTGGCTTCTCTGCTTTGTCAGCTGCTTGTTATTTAGCAAAAGAGGGTTATAACGTTACAGTTTTTGAGAAGAACGATACTTTAGGTGGAAGAGCAAGACAGTATAAAAAAGACGGATTTACATTCGATTTAGGTCCTTCTTGGTACTGGATGCCAGACGTGTTTGAACGTTTTTTTGCAGATTTTGGCAAAAAACCTTCAGATTATTACACGCTAGATAAACTAAGTCCGGGTTATGAGGTTTATTTTGGTGAAAACTCTTCCTTAAAAATATCTGAAAATTTAGAAGACATTTATAAGATGTTTGAGAAAGAAGAGGAAGGAAGTGCGAAGCATTTGAAATCTTTTTTAGACTCTGCGAAGTCAAATTACGAAACAGCCATTTTAGATTTGGTCTATAAACCAGGGATTTCTCCGCTAGAATTAGTTACAACAACAACCGTTACTAGAGTAACTCAATTCTTTTCTACCATAAGAAAGCAAGTAAGAAAAAACATAAAAAGTAGTAAATTAATTAAAATTTTAGAATTCCCTGTCTTGTTTTTAGGTGCAAAACCAAGCAATACTCCCGCCTTTTACAATTTTATGAACTATGCTGATTTTGGACTAGGTACTTGGCATCCAAGAGGTGGAATGTATAAAGTAATTGAAGGGATGGTTTCTTTAGCGACTTCTTTAGGCGTGAATTTTGAGGTAAATGCAAACGTAGAGAAGATTTTAACAGACTCAAAAAAGAACGTTTCTGGTTTGGTTGTAAATGGCAAAACGATTGAAACCACGTTGGTTTTAAGTGGTGCAGATTATCATCATACAGAAACATTATTAGATGAAAATTTAAGACAACATTCAGAAAAGTATTGGGATAAAAAAACATTTGCACCCTCTTCTTTATTATTTTATGTTGGTTTTGATAAGAAGATAGAAAACGCAAGTCACCACACCTTATTTTTTGACACAGATTTCGACCTGCATGCAGAAGAAATTTATGACAACCCTAAGTGGCCAACAAATCCTTTATTTTATGCTAATTTTACTTCGATGACAGATCATACCTCTGCGCCAGAAGGCAAAGAAGCTGGATTTTTCTTAATTCCTTTAGCACCAGGAATTGAAGATACAGAAGAGTTAAGAGAAGCATATTTTCACAAAATAATAGATAGATTTGAAAATTTAACAAATCAAGAAGTAAGAAAAAGTGTTATCTTTAAAAGGTCTTTTTGTGTAAAGGACTTTAAGGAAGAATACAACTCTTACAAAGGAAATGCTTACGGAATGGCAAATACATTGTTGCAAACTGCTTTTTTAAGGCCTAAAATTAAAAGTAGTAAAGTAAATAATTTGTATTTTACAGGTCAGTTGACGGTTCCTGGACCTGGTGTACCACCTGCATTAATTTCAGGAAAAATAGCTTCATCATTAATTAAAAAAAATAAACAGTAGCGTATATGAAAGATTTATTTGACACTGTTTCTAATGACTGTAGCAAGTTAGTTACAGAAAAATACAGTACGTCTTTTTCAATGGCGGTGCATACCTTATCCCCAAAAATAAGAACAGATATTTACAATATATATGGTTTTGTGCGCTTTGCAGATGAAATTGTAGATACCTTTCACAACTATGACAAAGAGTTATTAATGACGCATTTTGAGCGTGATTATTACTTAGCAAAAGAACAAGGAATCAGTCTAAATCCTATTTTAAATTCGTTCCAACAAACAGTGAGTCGGCATAAAATTCCCGATGAAATGGTACAGGCTTTCTTGAAGAGTATGAAGGCAGATTTGTACAAAACAGAATATACTACAAAAGAAGAGTACGATGAGTACATTTACGGTTCTGCAGACGTAGTGGGCCTAATGTGTCTAAAAGTTTTTGTAAACGGTGATGATGAGATGTTTGCGAATTTAAAAGATGCAGCAATGCGTTTGGGGTCTGCATTTCAAAAAGTAAATTTTTTAAGAGATTTAAAAGATGATTACGAAGTTTTAAATAGGTCCTATTTTCCGAATATAGATCTGGGAAAATTAGATACTGCTTCTAAGCAACTAATTATAGACGAGATTGAAGCAGATTTTGAGTTTGCATTTAAAAATGGAATTTTAAAATTGCCAGTAGAAGCTAAATTCGGAGTGTATATGGCATACAGATATTACAGAAGGTTGTTAAAGAAATTAAATAATGTTCCTTCAGAAAAAATTATGGATACGAGAATTCGAATTTCCGATCCAATGAAATTAAATTTATTAGCAAGAAGTTACGTCAAGTATAAATTAAAAATGATTTAAGATGATGTTCGCTCTAATTACGTTAGGAGTTTTTTTCGCAATGGAAGGTGTAAGCTGGTTTACGCACAAATATGTGATGCACGGTTTTGGATGGTATTTACATGAAGACCACCATCAGCCAAAATACGATGGGTTTGAAAAAAATGATGCTTTTTTTGTAGTATTTGCAGTACCAAGTATGGCATTATTTTATTTCGGAAGCTACACAGAATATGCCTTTTTACTTTATATCGGATTGGGTATTATGTGCTACGGAATAGCTTATTTCACCATTCATGATGTTTTAATTCACCAACGTTTCAAATGGTTTAAAAACACCAATAATAGATATTTAAAAGGGATAAGAAAAGCACATAAAATTCACCACAAAAATATGGGGAAGGAAGACAGTCAATGTTTTGGTATGTTGTTTGTTCCTTTTAAATACTTTAACAGTCCGAAATTAAAATAATTTCATTAGCAGCTATTTAAATATAGCTGCTCTTTTTTTTCCAAAGAGTTTAAACTCTTAGCTCGAATATTTATGTTGGATATTTCTCACGTATTTTATCCAAACTTAAATTATGAATACTACCAACATGTGTATGCTGTTTGCCTAAATCTGGTTTGTAAGTGCCGGCTTGCACTTGCTCTCCAATTTGTTTGTAGGCTTCTCTAAACGGCATTCCCTCAATTACGAGATTATTGATGCTGTCCACCGTAAATAAATACTGATATTTTTCATCATTTAAATCAATCTCTTTTACAATTACTTGTTGAATGGAATAGTTGAAAATATCTAAAATATCTTTCACATCTTCAAAAGCATTGATAATATTTTCTTTCAATAATTGATAATCTCTGTGATAACCCGTTGGTAAATTGTTTGTTATCATGACCATCTCTGTATGCAAAGCCTGAATTTTATTACATTTTCCACGTATCAATTCAAAAACATCTGGATTCTTTTTATGTGGCATAATGCTACTTCCTGTGGTTAGTTCATCGGGAAAAGAAATGAAATTAAAATTCTGACTCATATACAAACAAACATCCATCGCAAATCGAGACATGGTATTACACAATCCGCCAAGAGCAGATGCAATAGAACGCTCACTTTTGCCTCTACTTAATTGTGCGGCAACTACATTGTATTTTAAAGTAGCAAAATGGAGTTCTTTAGTGGTTAGTTCTCTGTCAATAGGAAACGAACTTCCGTACCCAGCGGCAGATCCAAGCGGATTTTGATCTACAACTTTAGAAACGGCATTTAGCATGTATACATCATCAATTAACAACTCTGCATACGCTGAAAACCACAATCCGAAAGAAGAAGGCATTGCTACTTGCAAATGTGTATAACCGGGTAACAAACTTTCTTTGTGGGTATCCGCAAGGTTTAAAAGGGTGTCAAATAATGTTTTTGTCTTATCATTTATAAGGGTCAAATTCTCTTTATAATACAATTGAAGTGCCACTAAAACTTGATCATTTCTAGAACGAGCTGTGTGAATTTTCTTACCAACGTCTCCTAATTTATGAGTTAACTCCCATTCAATTTTAGAATGCACATCTTCAAAAGAAGCTTCAATAACAAAGGTTCCGTTTTTGATGGCAGTAGCCAATTCTTCTAAACCTCTTTGTAGGTCTTTTAGTTCCTCTGCAGTAATAATACCGATGGATTCTAACATAATAGCGTGGGCTATCGAAGCCTGTACGTCATATTTTGCAATATGCATGTCAATTTCCCTATCGTTACCAACGGTGAAGTTTTCTATTTGTTTGTCTATTGAAAATCCTTTATCCCAAAGTTTCATATGTATTAAATTTTATTTTAAAATTAGAGCCAAGAAACAAGACTGTTTTACTTTTAAAAGCAAGATTCCTTACTCGTAAAATGAAGTATTGTCTTTTTTCTTGTCTCTTTTTTTTTGTCATGCTAAAGTTCATAAAACATCTTTAATTAAGCAGAGATACCTTTATGATACTTTTTTCTTTCTAACGCGTATTTATTTTATAGATTTAGATTCAAAACTAAATATATTAATCTTTTCTCTTGCTTCTTATTGCTAGTTTCTTGTCTCTATTTTTAAACAAGCACCCGATTCAGCAACTCCACATAAATTTGTATTCCTTCCTCAATTTCCGCAAGATAAATAAACTCATCCGCAGAATGCGAGCGTGTGCTATCTCCTGGACCTAGCTTTAGTGACTGACAATTCAAAACTGCCTGGTCTGACAAGGTAGGAGAACCATAGGTTTCTCTTCCCATAGCAACTCCTGCTTTTACCAAAGCGTGTTCTGTAGAAATTGCAGAGGAGTTCAATCGTAAACTTCTGGGCGTAATTTTAGTACAAGGAGATTTCTCTTGTAAAATAGTTGCAATTTCTTGATTAGAATAGGCATCGTTTACACGCACATCAATTACCAAGTCTACATGTGCAGGAACTACGTTGTGCTGCGAACCTGCCACAATTTGAGTCACTGTCATTTTCACTGCACCCAAAGCTTTGGATGTTTTTTGGAACTTAAAATCTTTAAACCATTGTAAAACTTCAATGGTGTTATAAATGGAATTGTTGTTATTGGGATGTGCAGCATGACTTGGAGTTCCTGCGACCACTGCATCAAAAACGACCAAGCCTTTTTCTGCAATGGCTAAATGCATTAAGGTGGGTTCGCCAACAATGGCAGCATCTATCTGCGGAATAATTGGCAACATACTATTCAGTCCGTTTTTACCACTATTTTCTTCTTCGGCAGAAGCTACAATTACCAGGTTATAGTGAAGGTTTTCTTGCGTGTAAAAATGTGTAAATGTGGCCATTAAGGAAACCAAGCATCCACCGGCATCATTGCTCCCCAAACCGTATAACTTTCCGTCTTCCACAATCGCTTTAAAAGGATTTTTTGTATAGGCAGAATTTGGTTTTACAGTGTCATGATGAGAGTTTAATAACAGTGTTGGCTTGTTTTCGTCAAAGTGTTTGTTGGTTGCCCAAATATTATTTTTTGTTCTTTGAAACGGAATTTCATTTTCATTAAACCAACCTTCAATTAGGGTAGCTGTGTTTTCTTCTTCTTGAGAAAATGATT
>JBLHIE010000021.1:0-20380 GCA_047614925.1 Arenicella sp. | reverse complement strand
TCTGTATCTTTAAAAAGCGGATTCAAATCATATTTGACATACAAACTTACAGACCGAACCCCAAGATATGCACTTAAACCATAATTTACCGTGTTCATATTGAAATTATCATATTGAACCTCTGCTACGGCTACTTCATCTTTGTCTCGGTATTCTAAATATTGTCTCGTGCCCAATTTAAAACCAACAAAACCACCAATTCCTAATCTTACAGCATTATTTACACCGTCGAACACAAAACCATCGCTGCCTTTTTTGTTCTTTGAAAAATCCCACTCAAAATGCACAGGAAAGTTCATTTGAACGTGACGCAACCTGCTTTCAGATAGGTTTTCTGAAAAACTTAGTACTGCTGTTACTTCTTCGTTTTTTACATGGTATTTATTAGCATCCAAACGCAGATTATTCCAAAGGAAAGACACCCCATATTTAAAGTAAATTTGACCCGCATCTGGTGTAAACCTCGTTTTCCAACTAAGACCTAATTCATAAAAATGCGATTGCCAGAACTTATATTCAGAATCATTTAAAGAACTTAATTTATGGTCTTGTAAAACATTATTTACACCCATTGCAAAAATAAACTGCGTGGTTGTAGCTCTATTTTTCTTTCTATTTTTATTATTTTCTTCTTCTTTGCTACTTTCTTCCAGCGTATTTTCTGCTTCGTTTTTATTTACGGTAAATCTAAAAACTTTGTTTCCAACTTTAAAGGTGTTTATAGCTTCCTCTTCAAAAGCATTCTTTTTAGCACTGCCAATTTTTCCATTGGTTTTATCTTGCACCAACGCTTGCAGCAAACGCTCTTGAGCTCCTACTTTTACTTCTATTTGTGTTGCATGATACACTGCATTCTCCTGCTTTAAAGCAGCTGCAATTGTTTTGGTAATTTCTCCTTTTTTTATTTGCTTATCAATAGCAATTACCTTTGCCTTAAGAGAATCTTTCTGGTTCTTTGTAATCTGCGCTATGCTGTTAGAAATCTTAAGCACCTCTTTTTCAAAGACCCTTTTCTCTTGCGATACTATTGCAATTGTAGCAAACAAGAAGCTGCATACTATTAATTTTTTCGTTTTCGTTTTCATTCTTTTAGATTCTGTTGTTTTTAATTATTTCTACTTGCAACGGCCGTGGCAATATTGGTTATTCTAATTTTTAGTGATTTTAAGAAATTATTTTGAAAGAAATCATCATTTATAGTGCGTTCAACTTCTGCTAAAATAACTTTAGGGTCTACTTTTAAATTCGATTTTTTCAACTCAATTTTAATTACCTTCAAGAGGTCTGCACTGCTCATCGTATTTTTCAAAGATGCCGCTGGCACTTCTTTTGCGGAATCATTCATTACAGCATATAATAAATCTTTTGGATTTACTTTTATTCTAGAATTTTGATGTTGCTTTAAAACAGTGTTACTTTGAGATTCCTCCTTTATCGGAATGATAACAATATTATTTTCTTCAATTTTTATGGTACGTATGTTTTCCTTGTTTTTAGGGAGTTTCTCCTTCGTCGGGTTAACAGTTATCTGTGTTATGGCAACAACCTCTTTATCTTTACTATTTTTATCTTCGAGTTTCTTTGATTTCACCAATGCTTTTTCAATAGGAACAGCCTTGAAAGCTTCTTCTATACTGTTTAAAATTTGGACCGTATCTATTTCCTGATTTACAATAATTTCTTTTGTTGGTATGTTTTCTAATAAATCACTAGAAAAAGTATACAGACCTACAGAAAAGAGTGCTAAAACACTGGCTGCATAACCTGCAGACCAAAACCAACCCTTCTTTTTTTGGGTTGGTTGTTGGTCTAATTGTAAAGACAAACGTTCCCAAGCATTCTCAGATGGAGCTATTTCTCTTTGCCCAAGCTTCTCTTTGATGTTCGTATCTAACTTATTTTTTTTCATGAATTGTTTTATTCATTTTAATATAATTCTCTTGTAATAATTTACGTGCTCTAAATAATTGCGTTTTCGATGTGCTCTCAGAGACCCCTAATTTAAGAGCAATTTCTGAGTGTTTAAACCCTTCTATCGCAAATAAATTAAACACCATTTTGTATCCGTCAGGTAATTTATCTATCAGGTTTTGAAGGTCTTCTACAGAAGTGTTTTCTAAACTGTCTGTGGATACATGATTAAAAATAAAATCATCGTCAGACAGCGCTACCAAGTTCTTTTTACGGAGATAGGAAATGCAGGTATTTACCATAATTCTACGAATCCAACCTTCAAAACTACCTTCGTGTTTAAATTGAGATAAGTTTGTAAATACTTTTAAAAAGCCCGTTAATAATAAATCTTCTGCATGCTGCAAGTCTTTTACATATTGCCTGCAGACACCCAACATTTTTGGTGAATGCTTTGTAAACAAATGCTGTTGCGCTTCCCTGCTGTTTTGTATCGCTTTTTGAATGAGCAATTTCTCGTTATACAGTTTTATAATTTTCAAGCCTCCTAATTTCTTTTTTTATGCCTTACAAAGATATAGACTACAGAACTTGTAAAAAGGTTGCTTGGAAGAAAAAAAAAATTAATTATTGATGAAAAGGATACACAAAAAGCGAAGCTTATTTAGAATGACAAAAAGAGATTGTAGAAATTGCTAAAATCACCAACTAAAAAATAACAACCTCTTTTAATAAGCGTCTACATCAATAATAAACCGAATGGGTCTAAAATCTGCCACAGCTTCAAAGGTATTTCTAATTTTAGTAATCTGATTTTTTGTATTTGCCAAACGTTGTTTTGGCGGAATTTTAATGACAATATTTTTAATATATTGATTTCTAACTCTGGCCACAGCGGGTGCAGTTGGCCCTAAAACATGTTCTCCAAAAGAACTGTACAAGGCTTTAAACAGCCAATTTACGCCTGCATCTACTTTATTATAATCCCGGTGTTTTAGAGTAATTTTTATCAACCTGTAGTATGGCGGATATTTATATTGGTAGCGCTCCTCTAACTGTTCTTTATACATCTCTGTGTAATTAGTCGTAGAAACTTGTTGTAATATTTGATGAAACGGATTGTAGGTTTGAATGGCCACATTTCCTTGTTTTTTACTTCTTCCTGCTCTGCCCGAAACCTGAACCATCATATCATACCCGCGTTCATGAGCTCTAAAGTCTGGAAAGTTTAACATAGTATCTGCGTTTAAAATTCCTACTAATGAAACATTCTCAAAATCTAAACCTTTAGACAACATTTGTGTTCCTACCAAAACATCTATTTCTTTGGCTTCAAAAGCGCCAATTATTTTCTGATACCCGTGCTTTCCACGTGTCGTATCTAAATCCATTCTACCAATCTTAAAATCTGGGAAAATTTCTTTTAATTCTAACTCTATTTGTTCAGTTCCAAATCCTTTGGTATCTAATGTATTACTACCACAAGCACCACAGCTATTTGGCATGGCGCGCTGGTAACTGCAGTAATGACAGCGCAATTCATTCTTAAATTTGTGGAACGTAAGTGTAACGTCACAATTAGGGCATTCTGGTGAAACCCCACATGTTTTACATTCTACAACTGGCGAATACCCACGTCTGTTTTGAAATAAAATTACCTGCTCTTTTAAATCTAAAGCTTCCTGAATCAAGGCCAACAAACGATCCGAAAAATGGCCTTTCATTTCCTTTTTCCTATACTTTTCTTTTACGTTAATCAGTTCTATTTTTGGTAATTGCACGTTTCCATGACGTCTGTTTAATGCTACAAAGCCATATTTATTTTGTTGTGTATTGTAATAGGTCTCTAAAGAAGGTGTTGCAGAACCTAGTAATATTTTTGCTTTGTGAATTTTTGCCAACACAATAGCGGCATCCCTGGCATTGTATCTTGGCGAAGGTTCAAATTGCTTGTAAGAAGTTTCATGCTCTTCATCTACCACAATCAAACCCAAATTAGAAAAAGGCAAGAAAACAGCAGACCTTGCGCCTAAAATAATTCGTGCTTTTGGTTTGTTATTTAACACATTGTTCCATACTTCCACCCTTTCATTGATAGAATATTTAGAGTGAAAAACAGAAATCTGCTCGCCAAAATAAAACTGTAAACGGACGATTATTTGTGTGGTTAATGCAATCTCTGGGAGTAAAAACAAGACTTGTTTACCTGCGTCTAAAACTTCTTGAATTAACTTTGTATAGACTTCTGTCTTTCCAGAACTTGTAATTCCGTGTAAAAGTGTAACGTCTTTTTCCTTAAAGGTTTCTTTAATTTCTGCAAGTGCCTTTTCTTGAAACTCGTTTAAAACCTTTAAATCGTTGGTATCTCCTTTAAACTGAACTCGGTCTATTTGAATGTGATAAAACTCGAAAATCTCTTTGTCTACCAAAGATTTTAAAATAGTGGAAGAAACTACTGCTTTTCCCTCTAAATCTTTAGCCTTTATTGGTTTTTTTGAAGTGGCCAATTGGAAAAATCCTAAAACTGCTTCTCGCTGTTTTTTTGCTCTTGATAATTCTTCTAACAGTTTTCCTAAAGAATCATCTGAGGTATAATTTTTATGCAAGCGAACATATTTTACCAATTTTGGTTTGTACTGTTCGTAAATTTCTTCTTTTATGATAATTGCCTCTTTTTGAAGCAGCGCATTTACAATAGGCATTACTTTTTTCTTCCCCAAAATAGCAATTACTTGATGGATTGTTAATTGAGATTGCTGTTGCAAAGCCTCAAAGATTAAGAACTCGTCATCTGCTAAAATAGTTTCATCTAAAAAAGCGCCGTTTTTATAGATGATTGTTTCACTCTCTAATAAAAAAGCAGCAGGCAAAGAAGCTCTGTATACATCTCCTAAAGAACACATATAATAAGTAGCAATCCATTCCCAATGTTGCAATTGCTTGTCGTTGACCAAAGGTATTTCATCTAAAATTTGATGAATTTCTTTGGCTTCATACAAGGTGGGTTCATTTGTATGGATATTAAAAACCAGACCAGTATACATCTTAGACTTCCCAAAAGAAACGGCTACACGCATTCCTTTTTGCAAGAAATTTGCTTCTTCTTCGGTTATAGAATACGTAAACGTTCTCTGAATAGGAATGGGTAATATGACGTCTATGAAATGGATAGGAAATTATTTTGAGTTGATTTCAAAATTACGTAAAATAAGAATTAAAATAGGAATGCAATTCCTTTTTAATTCTACTAAAAATAAACAAACATGTCTAGCCCTGATTGTAGTATTTGTTTGAGCTCTTTTTTATCCTTTTTCGGGATAAAAAAAGCGAGTTCGGAAAGCAGGAAATAGCTTCTAAAAAGAAAAAATAAACGTATTTATTATAGATTGAAATTTGAGTAAAATAACAACATCCTACTCTTCTAAATCCGCTTCCATTGTTGTTTCAGCATCTGTGTCAGAAGCTGGCTCTTTGAATTTACGGGTTCCTTCATACAACTCATACTTTACAAACTTACAGTCCAAATCTGCATTTTTCAAGGCAATTCTTCTAGAAGTCCTTAAACCTACAGCTTTTAAAGCATCCGTATCTGAGGTAATTAACCATGCTGTAGAGCCCGGATAATTATTTTTTAGTGTATCTCCAATTTTCTTGTAAAATTCTTCTGTATCGATATTTAAACGCTCACCGTATGGCGGATTGAATAAAATAGTGGTGTTTCCGAAAACTTCTTTTTTAGAATTAAAAAAATTAACGTGGTGCACTCCAATAAACTCATCTAAATTCGCATTTGCCACATTGGCGGTTGCTTTTTCTACTGCAGATGGCGCTTTGTCAAATCCCATAATTTTAAAATGAGAAGAACGAATCTTCTTTAATAAAGATTCTTGAATTGTAAAATACAAGTCTTCATCATAATCTTTCCATTGCTCAAAAGCGAACAATTTTCTATTGATATTCGCTGGAATATTATTCGCAATCATGGCAGCTTCAATTAAAATAGTACCAGAACCACACATCGGGTCTATAAAATTTTCTTCACCGGTATAGCCTGATAATAATACCATACCTGCAGCCAAAACTTCATTAATTGGTGCAATGTTAGTGGCTGTTCTGTATCCTCTTTTATGTAAAGAATCTCCTGAAGAATCGATAGAAACGGTTAGCCATTCTTTCTGAATATGAATGTGAATTTTAACGTCTGGATATTTTAAATCTACATTGGGTCTTTTACTATACTTATGTCGGAAGTAATCTGCAACAGCATCTTTCGACTTTAAAGAAATATAATGAGAATTGGAGGTGAAATTCTTAGAGTTTACAACGGCTCCAATAGCAAAAGTACCTTCTACATCTAAATAATTCTCCCATTTTATTTTCTGAATCGAATCATAAAGATCTTCTTCATCGTAAATTTTACAAATTTTTATGGGCTTTAAAATACGCACAGCAGTTCTTAAAGCAATATTTGCTTTGTACATAAAACCTTTGTCGCCCCTAAAAGAAACACTTCTTACCGCTTCCTTTACATCTTGTGCGCCTAAGTTTTTCAACTCTTCTGCCAATACACCTTCCAAACCGAAAAGTGTTGTTGCTGTCATTTTAAAATCTTTCTCCATACCTGTAAAATTGACTGCAAAAATACATTTTATTGTTCGAATGATAGAGCTAGATTGTCAAAGTTTTAACTTTTAATAATCCCTGTAACATCTTGTGTAAAAGATAATTATTTTTTTAAACAAGTACATGAGTGTATCACTTTTTTTAAAATGCAGTAGTTTGTTACAATTTCATTCTAAAGGACGTAAGATTTAGTTACTTTTACAGACTCAAAATACCTATGAAGACAAAAGATTGGTTTACAGATTGGTTTAACACGTCTTACTATCACATTCTCTACAAAGAGAGAAATGACAGTGAGGCGCAAGTATTTATGAAGAATATTATAGCGCTTTTAAGTTTAGATAAAAGTACTCATATTTTAGATTTGCCTTGTGGTAAAGGACGCCATGCGGTGTTCTTAAATTCTTTAGGATATCGGGTTACTGGCGCAGATTTGTCTGAAAACAGCATAAACTTGGCTAAAAAGCATGAAAATGACACCTTACATTTTGAAGTGCAAGACATGCGTGCAACTTTCAAAAATAAGTACGACGCTGTTTTTAATTTGTTTACAAGCTTTGGTTATTTTGAAAATGATAAAGAAGACCTTCTTATTTTACAAAACATTAAAAACGGATTGACAAAAGAGGGTGTCTTTGTATTCGATTTTTTAAATGCAGCACTGGTAAAAGAAAATTTGGTTGCTAAAGAAACCAAAGTAGTTGATGACATCACTTTCAATATTACTAAAGAAATTACCAAGGGTTTTATTTTAAAACATATTTCTTTTTTTGCGGATGGTGAAAACCATTCTTACACCGAGCGTGTAAAATATTTAGACTTAAAGAAAATGACTTCTTATTTAGAAAAAGTAGGCTTTAAAATTGAACATACTTTTGGTGATTATCAATTAAATAGTTTCAATTCTAAACATTCTAACCGATTAATTATAGTTGCAAAATGAATTATATCTTATTAATTGCTTCTGTACTCTTGGGTTCTCTGCTTGTTTTTATTTTAAAACCAGGCAATAAAATTGTCCGTTTATTATTGGCTTTTAGTGGTGCTTACCTGCTTTCTGTTACTATTTTACATTTATTACCGGAAGTATATACAGAAAGCACAGATTACAAAAGAATAGGAATTTTTATATTGGTAGGTATTATTTTACAATCTGTTTTAGAATCTTTTTCTAAGGGTGCAGAGCATGGGCACATTCATATGCACGCAGATGGAAAGAAATTTCCAACCTTGTTATTTGTGAGTTTGTGTTTACATGCTTTTTCTGAAGGCTTGCCAATTCATCATGCAGGTGAAAATTTATTATGGGCTATTATTGTTCACAAAATACCCATTGCAATTGTATTAACTACTTTCTTAATACATACAAAATACTCCAAAAAAATAATTTTTATCTTTCTCTTTTTCTTCGGATTAATGAGTCCATTAGGTATTTTATTAGGAGATAAGGTAGCTTTTTTTAGCAACTATTACACAGAGATAACGGCACTTATTATTGGTGTTTTCTTGCATATTTCTACCATAATTCTCTTTGAAAGTTCAGAGAATCATAGTTTTAACTTACAGAAATTTACAGCGATTCTTTTAGGAGTTTTATTAACAATTTTTTCGCTATAGTTCTTACTTCGTGTAGATAAATCTTATCTGAATCTCTTAATATTCAGATAAGATGTTTACTAGGAAAAACGCTAATTCCCTACTTCATTTATAAATTTAATACGCATTAAACGCAATTCATCTTCGTCATAATCGCCATCAAATTCATCTAAAGCTTCCTGTATACTGTCAGAGTCCGCTTCCATAAAATACTCATGAATTTCTTCTTGCTGATCTTCATCTAACAAATCATCTAGCGCATAATCGATGTTCAGTTTTGTACCGGAATAGATAATAGCTTCCATTTCCTTAATTAGATCCGTCATTTCTTTTCCTTTCGATTTCGCAATGTCCTCTAAAGGCAATTTCCGGTCTGTATTCTGAATAATATATAGTTTTAAACCAGAATTAACCCCTGTACTTTTTACAATTAAATCATCGGGTCTTAATACTTCATTATCAGTAACGTATGTAGTAATTAACGAAACAAATTCTTTTCCAAATTTCCGAGCCTTGCCTTCTCCAACACCATGCACTGTAGAAAGTTCTTCTAAGTTTATTGGGTACTTTAAAGCCATATCATCCAAAGAAGGATCTTGAAAAACAGCAAATGGCGGCACCCCTTGTTTTGTGGCTACCTTTTTACGCAAATCTTTTAAAAGTTTTACAAGAACAACGTCAGAAACACCACCAGAAGACTTCGCGTTGGTAATAATTGTGTTGTCATTTTCTTCTGAATAAGCATGGTCTTCTGTCATTAAAAAAGACGTTGGTTTGTCTATATAAAAAATACCTTCATCTGTTAGTTTTACAACACCATATTGTTCAATTTCTTTTTTAATAAAATACACGACCAGTACCTGACGAATTAAGGCCATCCAATAGGCCGCAGATTTATCTTTACCAATTCCAAAAAAGGGCTGTAAATGTGTTTTATGAGAAGTTAATAAAGCATTTTCCTTTCCTACTAAGGTATTAACAACTTCTTTAGATTTGTATTTTTGAAGCGTCTGTTTCACCACAGAAAGCAGCTTCACCACATCTTCTTTAGCTTCGTGTTTTTTCTTCGGATTCCTAGAGTTATCATCCATATCTGCACCATCACCTGTAATGGCGTCAAATTCTTCACCAAAATAATGCAACAAATACTTACGTCTGTTCATAGACGTTTCTGCATACCCAACAACTTCTTGTAGTAAAGCGTGGCCAATTTCTTGTTCTGCAATTGGTTTGCTAGACATAAATTTTTCTAGCTTCTCAATATCTTTGTAGGCATAAAAAGCCAAACAATAGCCTTCGCCATCATCTCTTCCTGCCCTTCCTGTTTCTTGGTAGTAACTTTCTAAACTCTTAGGAATGTCATGATGAATTACAAAACGCACATCTGGTTTGTCAATTCCCATTCCAAACGCAATGGTTGCCACTACAATATCGCAATTTTCCATCAAGAACATATCTTGGTGTTTTACACGCGTTTTAGCATCTAAACCTGCATGATATGGTACTGCATTTAATCCGTTTACTTGTAAAATTTGAGCAACTTCTTCTACCTTCTTTCTACTTAAACAATAGATAATTCCAGATTTTCCTACCCGTTGTTTTACAAAACGAATGATGTCTTTTTCTACTTCTGAAGTTTTTGGTCTTACTTCGTAGAATAAATTAGGCCTGTTAAAAGACGCTTTGAATCTATTTGCATCTGTAATTCCGAGTGTCTTTAGAATATCTTCTTGTACTTTCTCTGTGGCAGTTGCGGTTAAACAGATTATTGGCACATCGTCAATTGCTTTAATAATATGCTTTAAATTTCTGTATTCTGGTCTAAAATCGTGGCCCCATTCAGAAATACAATGTGCTTCGTCAATGGCAACAAAAGAAATTTTCTGTGTTCTTAAAAATGCAACATACTCCTCTTTTATCAAAGATTCTGGTGCAACGTATAAAAGTTTCGTAATGCCACTATTAATATCTGCCTTTACTTGGGCGATTTCTGTTTTGTTAAGTGAAGAGTTTAAAACGTGTGCAACCCCATGATGTTCAGAAATACCTCTTATGGCATCTACTTGATTTTTCATTAATGCAATTAAAGGAGAAACTACAATTGCGGTGCCTTCTTGCATGAGTGCTGGAAGCTGATAACAGAGAGATTTCCCACCTCCTGTTGGCATAATAACAAAAGTATTATTCCTGTTTATTATACTTTTAACAACTTGCTCTTGTAAACCTTTAAATTTATTAAAACCAAAGAATTTTTTTAGAGGACTATGTAAATCCATTTATTAAATATTCGTTTAAAATTAAAAACAAAATACAAACCTTTTTAAAGTTTGATGAAACTATTTTTTGTGGTAAATTTGCTTGTTTCTTAAATTAAAGATATAACTTTTTTTTATTCTGATAAAATACCAAACCATTGAAAAAATTAAATCCTATTTTACAAACTGCAAAGGAAACCATTTTATTGGAAAGCAGGGCTATCGCGAATTTAGCAAATTTATTAGATGAACACTTCGAAAAAGCAGTTAATTTTATTTTAAATTCAAACGGACGGGTTATTGTAACAGGAATAGGAAAAAGCGCCAATATTGCGACAAAAATAGTAGCAACTTTTAATTCTACAGGAACTCCTGCAATTTTTATGCATGCTGCAGACGCAATTCACGGAGATCTTGGGAATGTGCAAGAAAATGATGTAGTTATTTGTTTGTCTAAAAGTGGAAATACGCCAGAAATTAAGGTACTAGTGCCTTTAATTAAAAACTATGGCAATAAAATAATAGCAATTACAGGAAATGTAGATTCTTTCCTAGGGAAAAACTCAGACTTTCCTCTAAATACATATGTAGAAAAAGAAGCTTGCCCTAATAATTTAGCACCTACAACAAGTACCACTGCCCAATTGGTTATGGGAGATGCTCTGGCTGTTTGCTTGCAAGATTTAAGAGGATTTTCTACAAAAGATTTTGCAAAGTACCATCCTGGTGGCGCTTTAGGAAAACGTTTGTATTTAAGAGTTTCCGATTTAATTAAAAACAATCAAGTTCCTAAAGTAAATGCTTCTGATTCTGTAGCAACCGTAATTGTAGAAATTTCTGAAAGAAGATTAGGCGTTACCGCAGTTTTAGAAAACGAAAAAATAGTTGGTATTATTACAGATGGCGACTTGAGACGGATGCTTAGTAAAACTACAGACATCAATCATTTTGCAGCAAAAGACATTATGGGTAAAAACCCAAAAACTGTGCAGGAAAACGCAATGGCTATTGAAGCTTTAGAAAAACTAGAGAGCAATAGTATTACTCAAATTTTAGTAGTAGATGCACAAGAAAAATATGTAGGGGTCGTTCATTTACACGACCTAATTAAAGAAGGAATTTTCTAATGGCAGAAAAAAAAAATGAAATGTCTTTTTTAGGACATTTGGAAGAATTAAGATGGCATTTAGTAAGAAGTGCCGCCGCAGTATTTATTATTGGGATTACGTTATTTATTTTTCAAACAGAAGTATATGAGCACTTTTTATTAGCCCATAGAAAGTCAGATTTTATAACCTATCAAATATTCTGCGATTTCTTTACTTTTTTCGGATTTGACAGTACTTTCTGTGAAGTAGCTT
This sequence comes from Arenicella sp., assembly GCA_047614925.1. Taxonomy (GTDB): domain Bacteria; phylum Bacteroidota; class Bacteroidia; order Flavobacteriales; family Flavobacteriaceae; genus Polaribacter. The sequence goes on along the minus strand of JBLHIE010000021.1, from coordinate 8,634 downwards.
TTACTGATAATTTAATCAGTTTAAAACCTACACAGCAACTAATGAATGCCATTTGGTCCTCTTTAATTTTAGGAATTATTTTATCATTTCCTTACTTAGTTTGGGAACTTTGGCGTTTTATTTCTCCAGGTTTAACAAGTAAAGAAGTTAAAAGTTCTAAAGGCTTTATTTTTATTGCTTCGTTTTTATTTTTCTGCGGTATTGCATTTAGCTTTTATGTAATTGCCCCAATATCAATACATTTCTTATACAATTATAAAATTTCAGAATTAATTCAGAATAATTTCACCCTAGAATCTCATATAGGGTTGGTTACCAACATGCTATTAGGAGTTTCTATCTTATTTGAACTACCCGTGTTAATTTATTTTTTAACAAAAATTGGTCTGGTAACTCCAGAGTTTTTAAAAAAATACAGAAAACATTCGTTGGTAGTCGTATTAATTTTAGCTGCTATTATTACGCCTCCAGATGTTGCGAGTCAGGTAATAGTTGCCATACCAATACTTATTTTGTATGAAATAAGTATTAAAGTTTCAAGAATGGTTATTAAAAAACAACAAAAAGATGCACAAAAAAGTACAAGAGTTTAATGATTATCGTTCTAAAATGAACGACAAAATCTTAGCTTCTGATAACAAAGTAATTAAGAGAATATTTAATTTAGATACGAATGCTTTTAAAGAAGGCCATTTACCAGTAAAAACCAAAGAGTTGTTAGGTTTGGTAGCGTCTGCGGTTTTAAGATGTGATGATTGCATACAGTATCATTTAGAATCTGCAAAAAAAAATGGAGTTACCACAGAAGAAATGATGGAAACCATGTCTATTGCAAATTTAGTTGGAGGTACTATTGTAATTCCGCACTTAAGAAAAGCTTTGGAGTATTGGGAAGCGTTGGAAGAAGAGGTTTAGTTGTGTAATTGTATTCCTGTGTAAAGGTTTTTATGTTTAAGAAAGCTTTAAGAACCTTACCTCAGGTATTTATTATATTTACACAAAGCAGCAATTACACATTTGCAAAGTAATACAGTTACACGTAAACAAGAAATATGATTTTAAGAGCAGAAAACATTCAGAAAGTTTATGGAAGCAGAAAGGTGGTAAGAGATATTTCTTTGGAAGTAAAACAAGGAGAAATTATTGGCCTTTTAGGACCTAATGGTGCAGGTAAAACTACTTCTTTTTATATGATTGTTGGAATGGTAAAACCAAATGCTGGTAAAATATTTTTAAATGATAAAGAAATAACACAAGATGCCATGTACAAACGTGCGCAAAAGGGAATTGGTTATTTAGCGCAAGAAGCATCTATTTTTAGAAAATTATCTGTAGAAGACAATATCATGTCTGTCTTACAATTTACAGGACGCTCGAAAAAAGAACAAAAAATAAAATTAGAATCTTTAATAGAAGAATTTAATATTGGCCATGTGCGTAAAAACAGAGGAGACCTTCTGTCTGGTGGCGAAAGACGAAGAACAGAAATTGCGCGCTGCTTGGCTTCTGACCCTAATTTTATACTTTTAGATGAACCATTTGCTGGTGTAGACCCAATTGCAGTAGAAGACATACAGGGTATTGTTGCCCAATTAAAAGAAAAAAATATTGGTATCTTAATAACAGATCACGACGTGCAAGCAACATTAGCAATTACCGACAAAACCTACTTAATGTACAACGGTAGCATCTTAAAAGAAGGAACACCTGAAGAACTAGCTGCAGACGAAATGGTTCGTAAAGTCTACCTTGGCAAAGATTTTGAATTAAAAAGAAAGAAAGTATTTTAGAAATAATACGGTCTACAAATCATAAAAAAAGCATCCATAAATAGTAGTTTATGGATGCTTTTTTATTGAACTATAAGTAGTATAATTTTTCAATAAATAATTGCAAATATAACTACAAACTATATTCTGCGATTAGATAATACCGATAAACATACGTAAAATGAAATTATCAAGGGAATTGACACAAACTGTATTGTTAGCAGCATTACTAATGAAATTAATAAAAACAAATATTTAATGAAGTTTTTCTTTATTGAGTACTCCTTAAACTTCAAGGAAAATAATGGAATTTCAGCATTCATTAAATAGGTTAACAAAACTGTAACCCCAATTAAGAAATAGTTGCTTCTTATGATATTTTCTACAAATTCAATCCTACCGTATTCTAGAATTAGTGGCAAAGAAATTACAAACAAACTCATTGCAGGCGTTGGTAGTCCAATAAAAGATTCTGATTGCCTGGTGTCTATATTAAACTTTGCAAGCCTGTAACAAGCTCCTAAAGTCAGTAGTAAACCAAGAAGAGGTGTAAAGGTTGCCAAGGTAAAACCTTCTGTAAAACGATGTACATTAAACGATTCTTCAGATAGTAATTGTAACATTACAATACCGGGCACAACGCCACTGGTAACCATATCTGCTAAAGAATCTAACTGTTTCCCTAATTCTCCAGAAACATTTAAAAGCCTTGCTGCAAATCCGTCAAAAAAGTCAAAAATAATTCCGAGTACAACAAATAATCCTGCATATATTAAATAGCCTTCAACTGCAAGAATAGTTGCCACTGTTCCGCTAAGAAGATTACCGAGTGTTATTAAATTAGGAATGTGCTTTTTCATCTCTTATTTGAATTGAAAGGCTAAAATAGTAAATACTTTCTGCGAGTTTTGATTATTCTCTATTTTTTATCATATTTGTAATACAAAAATAGGTCAACTCTTACAGTTCTCTTATTACAAAACACCCAACTTAAAACTCGTAATTCATAATTGATAATCTCAAATAAATGCCTATCATAAAATCGGACTTCTCTCCTACCTTGCCTTTTAAGAACGGACATTTTAACACCATATACAGACCTCTTTTCACCAAAGATGTTTGCAAGTATACTAGAAAAAGAATAACTACTTGGGATGCTGATTTTATTGATTTAGATTTTTCTTTTGTGGGCTCTAAATCATTGGTACTTCTAATACACGGTTTAGAAGGCAGTTCAGATTCTAGATATATTGCGTCTACATCCAATCACCTAAATAAAAAAGGTTTAGATACCGTTTGCTTTAATTTAAGAAGTTGTAGCGGTGAAGATAATTTACTCTTAAGAACCTATCATAGCGGCAAAACTGAAGATGTTGCGTTTGTTGTAGACCATCTTTTAGAAAACTATAATTATGACAGTATTGTTCTTGTTGGTTTTAGCTTAGGAGGTAATTTAACCCTTAAATACTTAGGAGAATACCAACAAAAACTATCTCATAAAGTAAAAGGAGGCATCGCAGTTTCTGTTCCTGTAGATATTACATCTGCCGAACAAATAATGGACAAGTTCAAAAATAAATTATATGTAGAGGTGTTTTTCAAAACCCTAAAAAATAAAATTTTAGAGAAAGCACATAAGTTTCCAGCGTATAAGCTGGATAAAGATAAATTATTTAAAGCGACTAAATTCAAGCATTTAGAACATCTGTATACGGTACCTGTATTTGGTTTTAAGAGTCCAGAAGATTATTGGAAACAAGCAAGTTCTAAACCTTATTTACCGAAAATTGATAGGCCTACATTATTAATTAATGCCAAAGACGATACGTTTTTATCACCAGAATGTTATCCAACTAAAGAAGCTTTATATTCTTCACATTTTTACTTAGAGATTACAGAGTATGGAGGCCATTGTGGTTTTATACAATCATTTAAACCACAAGAAAACATCTGGTTAGAAAAAAGAATTAGTACATTTATTTCCGAAAACATTCGAATTCCGCTTTCCTAAACAATATTTAAACAAAACCAATGTTAGTTTAATAGTATTTAAGATATTTGTACTAGAAATTATTATGCTTTTGAAATTCAGGATTTTATTTTTATTCTTATTTATTTCATTGTTTTTAAATGCGCAAGCTTTTAGAAATTACTCCAATGAATTTTTAAATATTGGTGTAGATGCAGCTGGTTTAGGAATGAGTAAAGCCGTTGTTGCTACCTCTAATGATGTAAATGCTATTTATTGGAATCCGGCCGGTTTGGTAGGTATCGAAGATTACCAAGGCTCCCTAATGCACGCGGCTTACTTTGCAGGAATAGCAAACTACAACCATGCTGCATTTGCCATGCCCATAGATAAAGAAAGTACTTTGGGAGTTTCCATCATTCGTTTTGGGGTGGATGACATTCTAAATACCACAGAACTTATTGACAGCGAAGGTAATATAGACTTTAATAGCATCAGTCTTTTTTCTGCTGCCGATTATGCTTTTAATATGGCGTATGCTAGAAACCTTATTTTTAAAGACTTAAAACTTGGAGTAAATGCCAAAATAGTAAGAAGAACTATTGGTGATTTTGCATCCTCCTGGGGATTTGGGTTTGATGTAGGAATTCAATTTGAAAGAAATAACTGGAAATTTGGATTGGTAGCTAGAGATGTTACAACAACATTTAACAGCTGGGCAATTAATGAAACTGAATTTGATAAAATTAAAAATGCAATTTCAGGACAAAATCAAGAATTGCCAGAAACTACAGAAATCACCAAACCAAAACTGCAAGCAGGTGTTGCCAAAGAATTTAGAATTGGGCGTTCCTTTCATTTATTGACAGAAGTAGATTTAAATGTGCGCTTTGCTAAAACAAATGACATTTTCTCATCGGATATGGCAAGTATAGACCCTGCAATTGGTTTTCAATTAGATTATGAAAACATCGTTTACTTAAGAGCTGGAGTTGGTAATTTTCAATATGTAACACAATTTAACGACTCTAAATCTTTGTCATTACAACCTAATTTAGGTATTGGCTTTCATTACAAAGGAATACAAATAGATTATGCTTTGACAAATATTGGTAGTGTTGGTAATGCTTTATTTTCTAATATTTTTTCAATTACTTTTGAGTATACGTTTCTTAGACCTTAATTGTTATGATTAAAAATTTATATCTTTTTACGCTCTTTTGCTTCTTTTCAATTCTGAAAAATAATGCACAAGTAAACCTTTCTGTGTATTCAGAAATTTCCATGGTTACTGCCGGTCCTGGAGAAGAATTGTATGAAAAGTTTGGACATGCCGCCATCCGAATTAAAGACCCCGTTTTAAATCTAGATTTGATTTATAATTATGGGGTTTTCGATTTTAACCAACCTAATTTTTTACTAAACTTTGCAGAGGGGAAAATGTATTACGTATTGGCTAGATACGATTTTAAATACTTTTTAGCGAGCTATGAAAGAGATAAGCGTTGGGTTAAACAACAAGTATTAGCTCTAAATCAGGCAGAAAAGCAACACTTTTTCTTGTATTTAGAAAACAATGCATTGATCGAAAATGCTACTTATTTATATGATCCGTTTTTTAATAATTGTGCCTCTAAACTTAAAGACATTACAACTACAATTTTAGGCGATGCTGTAATTTTAAACTCTAAAAAAATAGCGGATAACAAAACGTTAAGAGCACTAATGAACAAAGAAATTACCTGGAATACTTGGGGTAATTTCGGAATTAATCTTATTTCTGGAACAATTTTAGATGTAGAGAGAAATCAATTAGAATATACCTATTTACCGGATTACCTTTTTAAAACTATTAAAAATGGTAAAATTAAAAGAAACAATAAAGTCGTAGACCTGGTTCAAAGAGAAGATGTTTTATTAAATTTTGGTGAGATATCTAATAATATTTCGTTATTTAATCCTTTAGCCTTTTTCACTTCATTATTACTCACAGTGCTATTCATTACAATTAAAGATATAAAAAACCAAAAAAGAACCAAATGGTTAGATTTTACAATATTCTTTGTTACGGGTGTTATTGGACTTGTTTTAACCTATTTCTGGTTCTTTTCGTCACATAAAACGGCACCAAACAACTTTAATATTCTATGGGCATTTTTACCAAACCTACTTATTTCTTTTATAATTACAAAAACCATGGCTAAGAAATGGTTTCCAAAATATCTAATCATACTCTTTGTGTGTTTGGCGCTATTAACAATCTTATGGATTTTAGGCTTGCAGGTATTCCCTATTACAGCAATACCAATATTGCTTTTACTTTTAATTCGTTACCTATTTCTTTATCATTTCTGTCTTAAAAAAATAATAAAAACATGAACCTAGAAATAATAGCTTTTAAACCTAAATATTCTCAAGATTTTTACGATCTAAATACAGAATGGTTAGAGAAATATTTTTATGTAGAGGAGTACGATGAAAAAGTTTTAAGCAATCCTAAAAAATATATTATCGACACAGGTGGATATATCTTTTTTATAAAAAATGAAACAAGAATAATTGGCACCATCGCTTTAATTCATCAGCAGACATATTTTGAGTTGAGTAAGATGGCCATTCTACCTGATTATAGAGGTCTAAAAATAGGACAACAACTCATTGAATACTGTATTGATTTCGCCAAACAAAAAAAATGGAAGAGCATTACACTCTACAGTCACAAAAAATTAGTCCCTGCCATAAACCTATACAAAAAAGTGGGCTTTATAGAGATTCCTTTAGAGAAAGAAGTACACTATGAAAGAGCAAATATTAAAATGATACTTGAGTTATAGACAGCAGGATCACTAAAGAAATTCTTAAATTAAAAAGACGCAGAGGAGCGAGATAAGAATTTTCTATTAAAACATCTCTAAAATGGTAGTTTAGAAAAAGCTCTGAATTGCTAAATCATAGCCTTTTAAACCAAAACCAAAGAGTACTCCGTTTGCATTTGGCGAAATATAACTGCGCTGTCTAAACACTTCACGAGCGTGAATATTAGAAATATGTACTTCTACAACAGGTGTTTCAATTCCTTTAACAGCATCACCAATACCCACAGAAGTATGCGTATAAGCGGCAGCGTTTAATATAATTCCATCGTAATTAAAACCAACCTCGTGTAATTTATCAATAATTTCTCCTTCGATATTCGATTGAAAATAAGACAACTCTACTTGCTTAAATGAAACTTGTAATTCTTTAAAATAATTTTCAAAGGTTTTAGACCCATAAATTTCTGGTTCTCTTTTACCTAATAGGTTTAAGTTGGGGCCGTTTATAATTATTATTTTCATGATGCTAAAATACAATTCTTTTTATAAAAAAAAACGGAAGCAAAATTGCTTCCGTTTTTTTTTATTTCATTACATATTAAAACCGATATCCTAATCCTATTTGAAAAGTGTTAAGTTTTAATGATATTTCAGAAGGTGCATCTTCAAGTCTATTAGATAAACCTAATGCATACCTTGTGCTCACAAAAATCTTTTCTGAAAAATCATATCCAGCACCAAAACCTAATCCAAAACCAATAGCATTTAAACCTTCAGAATCAGATAAAACATAATCTAATTGCGGACCAGCTTGTATATTAAATTTTTCTGTAACATGATACTTTAACATTATTGGCAGAATCAATTGTTCTACTGAATCTCCATCTTGAGAACTAGTTGCAAATTGTAACTGAGGTTGTAAACTCAATTTATCAGAAAGAGAAAAATCAGAAGTAACCCCAACAAAAAAGCCTTGACTACTTTCAGACTCTGTCATACCTAAACCATCTATTTTAAGAGATAGATTATGGAAACCTGCTGTGATTCCAAAATTAGAACCTTGTGCACTTAATTTCCCCAAACCGAAAACTACTACTGCAATAAATAATACTTTTTTCATATTTTTTTTTAATAATTTATATATTCAAATATAAGAAGAAATTAATTAAAATTTTAAAAAAAATAGAGATACTACTTTTAACTACTGTAGAGTTAGTTTATTATTTTTAATATCTTTATACTATGAATTGGCAAAAAGCAATTAAAGAATATCAAATGTATTTAAAGATAGAAAGAGGCCTTTCTAAAAACACAATTGACAGCTATACGAAAGACTTAGAAAAGCTTTGCCATTTTCTTGAGGAAAATGATATAGACATCTCTCCTTTTGCTATTGATAGTGCTATTGTGAAACAATTTATTTATGAGGTTGCTAAAAAAGTAGCATCTAGAAGCCAAGCAAGAATAATCTCTGGCTTGAAAAGTTTTTTCGATTATTTAGTCTTTGAGGAATACAGAGAAACCAATCCTACAGATTTATTAGAAACCCCAAAAATTGGCAGAAAACTACCCGATACGCTCAGTCAAGATGAAATTGACACCCTTCTCGCTGCCATCGATTTGAGTCATCCTCAAGGAGAGCGAAACAGAACTATTTTTGAAACTATGTACAGTTGCGGTTTGCGAGTGAGTGAATTAATTACTTTGAAAATCTCTGATTTATTTTTTGAAGAAGGCTTTATTCGAGTTTTAGGAAAAGGAAATAAGGAGCGGTATGTTCCGATTCATCAAGATGCACAGGAATTTATTGACATGTATCGAAAAGAAATAAGAAGTCATATGCAGCCAAAAAAAGGCTTTGAAGACACCTTGTTTCTTAATAGAAGAGGGAAAGCGTTGACACGTCAAATGATCTTTATGATTTTAAAAGACTTGGCAATTAAAATTGGTTTGAAAAAGAAAATAAGTCCGCATACTTTAAGGCATTCTTTTGCAACACACTTGTTACAGAACGGAGCAGATTTAAGAGCTATACAGCAAATGTTAGGGCATGAAAGCATTACTACAACAGAAGTTTACG
>JBLHIE010000020.1:0-21020 GCA_047614925.1 Arenicella sp. | reverse complement strand
TTTTAATTGGAAAGAAAATTGAAGAATTGATAAAAGAAGCGAACGAAGAAGTGGCAATCGATTTAGAAACGATAAAAGGATATACAGGATTAAAAATTAGTCTTTTTGAAAAGTTAAATAGAATTGTCTAATTATTTTTTTGAAACTTAATAATGTTTTTAAAGATGATGATTGGAAACTTTACTGAGTAAAGAATCAAACAAACAAAAAATCCCATAAATAACTTTATGGGATTTTTTTGTAGGTACTATTTCAATTCCTGCGGAATTTTACAAACTGGTATTGGTATCATTTTGTGTTGATTGATTTTATGTAACCTTTCATAAATTTTGAAAACATCAAGTTCTCTTCCAGAAAAATTGTTTGCTGTTTTTTTCTTGTTTTGCATGTCCATTGCCCATTCTAATTCGTCATAAGATGCCCCAATTTGATCTTCATCAGTTCTACTATCACCAAACAAACCGTCTGTAGGTGCTGCTTCTTGTATAGAGTTTGGTACTTTTAAATAAGCAGCTAATTCATAAACTTCAGACTTCATTAAATCTGCAATAGGACTTAAATCTACGCCGCCATCACCATATTTTGTGTAAAAACCAACCCCAAAATCTTCTACCTTATTTCCGGTTCCCGCCACTAAATAGCCGTGTAAGCCCGCAAAATAGTATAAAGTAGTCATGCGCAATCGGGCTCTTGTATTTGCTAAAGATAAATTAACAGCATCAGAAGATATAACTGTAGGAAGTACATTTTTTAAATCTTCAAAAGTAGAGGTTAGGTTTACTTTTACTTCAGAAACATTGTCAAATTGTTTTTTTAACTGTTGAATGTGTTCTTCTGCTCTTGATACTTGAGTATCGGCTTGATGTATGGGCATTTCTACGCAGAGTGTAGGAAAACCTGTTTTGGCACAAAGGGTAGAGGTAAGTGCAGAATCTATTCCGCCGGAAACACCAATTACAAAACCTTTTACGTTCGATTTTTCGGCATACTCCTTTAACCAAGAAATAATATGAGATGCAGCTTTTTCTGTATTCATTAGAGAAACTATTTTTGTATTTTTAACGTTTATAATTCTAATAGCAATATACGAAGTTTATGAGATTTGTTCAAATAATTTTATTGGTTTTATTTAGTTTTTCTTCCTGCGATACTGATAAAATAGAGAAAATAGATATTTCTAATATTGATGTTAATTTTCTAGTGAAAAGGTTTGATATGGACTATTATACTTCGAAAAATGGAAATTTTGATACATTAAAGAGTGCGTATCCCTATTTTTTCCCAGAAGGAATTACAGACAGTAGTACATTCGCTAAAATTAATAATAAAGACGAACAAGAATTGTTTTTAGAAACACAGAAGGTTTTTAAGGATTTTACGCCATTAAAGGAACAGTTTACAGCACTTTTTAAGCATGTAAAATACTACAATCCAAAATTTAAATCTCCAACGGTTGTTGGGATGTTAACCAATATAGATTATAACAGTAGGGTCATTTACGCAGACAGTTTATTGCTTCTTTCGTTAGATGTTTATTTGGGAGAAAATCATCCTTTTTATGCGGACTATCCGAAGTATGTAAAAAACAATAATACAAAAGAACATCTTATTGTGGATGCCACAAATGCAATTATAGCGCTTCAAGTTCCGCACAACATCGAAAGAAGTTTTTTGGGTAAAATGATATACGAAGGAAAAAAAATGTACCTGTTAGACTTGTATTTACCCGCGGTTACAGCGAGAGAAAAAATTGGTTATGAAACTGATAAGTTTAATTGGGTACAGGCCAATGAAGAACAAATTTGGAGGTATTTTATAGCGGAAAAACTACTTTTTAGTACAGATACAAATTTAAACAAGCGATTTCTAGAAATTGCACCATTTTCTAAGTTTTATAGGGAACAAGATAATTTATCTCCAGGGCAGGTTGGTGTTTGGGTAGGTTGGCAAATTGTAACTTCTTATATGAAACATAATGATGTATCTTTGCAGGAATTATTACAAATTAACGAACTCGATTTATTTAAAGAATCGAAGTACAAGCCCAGAAAATAATGTCCATAAAACATAACTCAGAAATTCAATTTAAAATAGCGCTAGACGAAAATAAAGTTCCAGAAGAAATTTCTTGGACAGCGATAGATGGTGGTATCGATAACGAAGCAGCAAAAGCAATTATGATTTCTGTTTGGGATCATAAAAAGAAAGATACTTTAAGAATGGATTTATGGACAAAGGACATGCCTGTAGATGACATGAAGCAGTTTTACCATCAAACACTAGTATCTATGGCAGAATCATTTGAAAGAGCTACAGATGACGCTAAAATGGGCGCAACCATGAAAGATTTTTGTGACTATTTTGCGGAAAAACTAGAGTTGAAATAGGATTCTTAAGCTTCTTTGATTTTATTGATAATGTAGTTGTAATCTTCTTTGTTGTTTACAAAATCAATTTCCGATACATCTATTGTTAGTAAATTCAAGTCGTTCTGCGTGGTAATAAAACCCATATATCCGTCGTGTATTTTTTTAAGATAATCAGATTGAATGTTTTGTTCGAAAACTCTTCCTCTGTTTTTAATATTTTCTAATAACCGATCGGTATTTTGATATAGATAGACATACAAATCTGGTTTTGTAATCTTTTTATAAATTAAATTAAACATTTTTCGATACAAAAGATATTCGTCTTTAGAAAGTGTTACCTGTGCAAATATTAGCGATTTAAAGATGTAATAATCTGAAATAATAAAATTCTTAAACAAATCGAACTGCGCTAAATCGTCACTTAATTGCTGATACCTATCAGCGAGAAAACTCATTTCTAATGGAAAAGCATACCGCTCTTTATCTTCGTAAAATTTAGGTAAAAAAGGATTGTCTGCAAAGCGTTCTAAAACTAACTTCGCATTAAAATCATCAGAAATCATGTTTGCTAAAGAAGTTTTACCAGCACCAATATTCCCCTCGATAGCTATGTAATTATATTTCTCTGATAGCATACCAGGGCGTACTAAGGTTTTAGCAACCACTATTATTTCAGAAGTATCTGTGCAATATTGCAAACAAACTTTTAATTCTTTTTTTTCTATAGGATGTATCTTATTTGGTGCAATTTCTACCAAAGGTACCATTACAAATTTACGTGCCAACATTTTTGAATGCGGAATGATGAGTGTTTTAGAGAAGATAATTTCATCATCAAATAACAAAACATCGATGTCTATATTTCTATTTTGATATGTTGCTGAAGTTACTCTTTGTCTTCCTAATTCGTTTTCAATTCTCAAGACAGTTTCTAGTACTTTATCTGCGTCTAAGGACGTTGTTACTCGCATACAGATGTTGTAAAAATCATCTCCAGAAAAGCCCCAAGAAGCCGTTTTATAGATAGAAGAAATTTTTTGAACCGCACCCACTTTATCACTGATAAGATTGATTGCTTTTTGAAGGTTTTCAAGTTTATTACCTTGATTTGTGCCCAAAGATAAATATGTAACGTGTTGTATTTTCATAAAGAGTTACAAAGAAAATGAAAGCATTTTAATTCTTACCATTCTTTTTTATTATAATTAAAATAATTTTATAGAAACAACATTGTCTTCTATAACTTTAATTTTGAATTGTGAAACCCTATTTTAAATTTGTAGACCTCTCTAGCTTTTGGCAACTTCTTTGGGGATGCTCAGAATTCAATGACAGCAGCAAGGGAACCAATTGAAAATAATAAATATTTTCTTAATTTATTTGTCCGCTTACTGTTTTATTCAAAATGGAAGGTATTTTTAATAAGCCCTTTTTTCCATTTGATATTGGGTGCTTTTTACGACAATACCGTTTTTAAAAACCAATTCTAAGCACTCTTGTTGTGTGTTGAATGCACCCGGTTTAAAACCTAAGTTATAGTTCCATTTTTCAGGAGAGCTTTCTTTGATTTGCTCATCCCAGCCAAACCATTCGCTGGTGCCTAAAGAATTTTGTACTTCACTTTTTGTTTTATCTTTAAAGAGTTGGTTGGCTACAATTTGGTTGCTCATTTCGAAACGTAATTTAGGAACTTCCTTCCAGGCAATGGTATCGAAGTGTTTTTGATGATGATAACTACTAAAAATGTTTAGCAACGGATAAAATAAATAAAAATAGAGTAGTGGTGTAAATAGAACGCTTACTGTAAAGGTGAGCCATTTGCGCTCATCAATAGTTTTGACAAATTTCCACAATAGAAAAAATACGAGCAGGAAAAAAAGAATCAAAGGAATGGTTAGTATCATCTATAATAATGGCTGTTAGTGTTTTTTCTTTCTTAAGAACCTTACAAAGTTAATCAACTGAAACTATTCTGAAAAATATTTTTTTGAAGTTGGTTCAAGGAATGAATTTTTAGCGCCTATTTTGCAGCTTTACGTACTTTTTATAAGATAACTATAGTCTGTATTAGTTATTTTTTGAAGTAAACAGCGGTGTTTATAAAGTAAAAAAGACTGTCTATTATAGACAGTCTTTTTATGAAATATGTAAGAAAAGAAACTACTCTTCTTTTCTTGGTGCTCTTGGTTTTCTATCATCACGTCTGTCATCACGTCCGCGATTATCTCTACCTCTATTGTCACGTCCACTAGAACGGCTATCATCTCTTGGTGGTCTTGCTACATAACCTTCTGGTTTTTCTAACAAAGCTTTTCTAGAAACTTTTTCCTTACGTGTTCTTGGGTCTAAACCAAAGTATTTTACATCTAAGATATCTCCCATTTTCACAACATCAGAAACATTATCTGTGCGTTCCCAAGCAAGTTCACTTACGTGTAATAAAACTTCATTTCCTGGCGCTTCTACGTATTCTACAACTGCACCAAAATCTAACATTTTAATTACCTTCACTTCATAAGCACTTCCAACTTCTGGTTTAAAAAGCATTGATTCTATACGCGTAATTACTTTTTCAATTCCTGCTGGGTCTGTTCCTAAGATTTCAATAATTCCTTCTTCTGTTACAGCATCTTCAGTAATTACAATGGTAGTTCCTGTTTCTTTCTGTAATTCTTGAATGTGTTTACCTCCTGGTCCAATAAATGCACCAATTAGTTCATTAGGAATACGTCTGTTAATCATTTTAGGAGCATGTTCTTTAACCTCTACATTTGCAGTAGAAATGGTCTCCGTTATTTTTCCTAGAATATGTAAACGACCTTCACGAGCTTGTTTTAGTGCATTCACTAAAATCTCGTAACCCAATCCTTTTACTTTAATATCCATTTGACAAGCAGTAATTCCTTCAGAAGTACCCGTTACTTTAAAATCCATATCTCCTAAGTGATCTTCATCCCCTAAAATATCAGATAATACAGCATATTTTCCAGATTCAGCATCAGAAATTAATCCCATTGCAATACCAGAAACTGGTCTTGTCATTTGAACACCTGCATCCATTAATGCCATTGTACCGGCACAAACAGTAGCCATAGAAGAAGAACCATTAGATTCTAAAACTTCAGATACTACTCTTACAGTATACGGGCAATCTGCAGGAATCATTCCTTTTAAACCACGTTGTGCTAAGTTACCATGTCCTACTTCTCTACGAGAAGTTCCACGAATTGGTCTTGCTTCACCTGTACAAAAAGGAGGGAAGTTATAATGTAAATAGAAATTTTCCTCACCTTCGTAAGACGGCATGTCTATTTTGTTTGCATCTCTTGATGTTCCTAGCGTTACAGTAGCCAAAGCTTGAGTTTCTCCACGTGTAAAGATTGCAGAACCATGTACCGATGGTAAATAATCTACTTCAGACCAAATTGGTCTAATCTCGTCTGTCTTACGACCGTCTAAACGCAAACCTACGTTTAAAGTTAAATCTCTAATCGCAGCTTTTTCAGCTTTGCGGTAATAATCAGAAACCAATCCACCATAATCTGCTAATTCTTCTTCAGAAAAAGTAGCTTTAATCGCTTCTTTTATTTCTTTAAATGCAGCAGTTCTTTCATGTTTAGCAGATCCAGCTTCAGCGATAGCATATACTTTATCGTATGCCATATCATGAACCTTTTTCTCTAAATCTTTATCTTCTCTTGCACCTTCATAAGTACGAACTTCTTTCTTTCCAAATGCTTCTGCCAATCTTATTTGAGCAGCACATTGTACTTTAATAGCTTCGTGTGCAAATTTAATAGCGTCTGCCATTTCTTCTTCAGAAATTTCATCCATTTCACCTTCAACCATCATTACAGAATCAGCACTTGCCCCAATCATCATATCGATGTCAGATTCTGCCAATTGAGCTCTTGTTGGGTTGATTATAAATTCTCCGTTGATACGACCAACTCTTGCTTCAGAGATTGCACATTCAAAAGGAAAATCTGATAATTGAATTGCTGCAGATGCTGCCAATCCAGCCATTGCATCTGGCATTACATCTTCGTCATGAGACATTAACTGAATCATTACTTGTGTTTCTGCAGTATAATCTTTTGGAAATAACGGACGTAAAACGCGGTCTACTAAACGCATTGTTAATACTTCACCGTCACTTGGTCTTGCTTCTCTTTTGAAGAAACCACCTGGGTAACGTCCTGCAGCAGCGAATTTCTCTCTGTAATCTACCGTTAAGGGTAGAAAACCAAGATCTTTTTGTTCATAATTGGAAACAACTGTACACAACATCATACATTTTCCAGATTGCACAACAACACTACCATGAGCTTGTTTTGCTAATTTTCCGGTTTCGATAGAAATTTCTCTACCATCACCAAGGTCTATAACCTCTCTAAATACTTTTGGAATCATAATTTTAATTCTAAATTTTTAATTTGTTTGTTGTTGTGTTGTTCTCTGTTGCTGCAATGGAAATACAGAATTATTGTTGGTAATTCTGACTTTTTATAGGATGCTAATTTTTTTAAAATTAGGCTTTTAATGTCTTAGATTCCTGCAGTCTTGCGAGTGTCAGGTTAGGGTTTTGTAGCAAGCTACAAGAAAGTTTTTCATATAAAAAAAGAGGCACGTTTATAGTACCTCTTTTAATAAGAATTATTTTCTAATTCCTAATTCTTTAATGATTGCACGATATCTGTTGATTTCGGTTTTCTTTAAATAATCTAGTAAACTTCTACGTTTACCTACCAACATAACTAAAGAACGTTCTGTATTATAATCTTTACGATTATTTTTTAAGTGTCCTGTTAGGTGGTTAATTCTGTGTGTGAATAACGCAATTTGTCCTTCTGAAGAACCAGTATCGTTTTTACCTTTACCGTGCTTTTCGAAAAGTTGTTCTTTTAATTCTTTAGTCAAGTACATGCCAATATTATTTAAATGATTATTATGTGTATCAACGAAATTTTTTCATTGAAGCTGCAAATATAGTGTTATTTTTTATTTAATGCATTCTACTGATAAGATATTTCCTTGTAAATAACAGCTGTTGTAAGGTGTTTAATACTCTCATTTAAATGAGATTACATCCGTTTTTTGTTTTTAATTTTTTGATATACATCATGTAAGGTCACATAAGGGAAGAAATCCATAAATCTTTGTATTTTTATGATGGTTTTTTTAACAAATTGTCAATTCTTTTATAAAAGAGATAATATAATTTGTTTGTCTCAATTTAAGTTTTAGATTTGTTGTTCAAACAGAAAGAATTAAGATGTTAAATAATACTTGGACACGTTTCTATTTCTACTTTTATTTTTACAATAAAAGCAGAGACTTTGTATCATGTTGTTAACAAACATTCATATAATATAAAGTCTCGAATTTAATTCGAGACTTTTTTTTTGATATCATTTTTTATTAATGAATAAAATAATCGCCATACAAGGAGCAGAAGGCTCAAATCACCATAAAGTTGCACGCGACTTTTACGGTGCTTCCATAGCGTTAAAAGAATGCATGTCTTTTGACGCTTTGGTAGCTAGTTTGTTAGACAAGTCTGCAAACATTGGTGTCATGGCAATAGAGAATACAATTGCAGGTTCTATTATTCCTAATTATGCTTTGATAGATGCGAACAACTTACATATTATTGGCGAAGAATATCTAAATATTCACCATTATTTAATGGCATTAAAAGGTCAGAGCATTCGTGATATTAAAGAAGTTTGGTCACATCCAATGGCATTATTGCAATGCAAAGTGTTTTTTAAGAACTATCCGCATATTAAATTGGTGGAAGATGTAGACACTGCAGAAGTTGCAAAAAGAATTGCCAAAGAAAATTTAATAGGAATTGGAGCAATTGCACCTAAAATAGCTGCAGAAATTTTTAATTTAGAAATTATTGAAGACGAGATTCAAACGATAAAAGACAATGCTACACGTTTTGTAATTGTGCAAACAGATGTTCCGAACAATGGCATCGATCAAATTAACAAAGCGTCTTTAAAGTTTCAATTAAATCATAAAAGAGGAAGCTTGGCAGCAATATTAAATGTGTTGAGTGACTGTAAAATGAGTTTGACAAAAATACAATCACTTCCCGTAATAGAAACACCTTGGAAATATTCCTTTTTTGTAGATGTAACTTTTGAGGACTATAAAGATTACGAAAAAGCGAAAACAATTATAGAAATAATGGCAGAAGAATTTAAAGTTTTAGGAACTTATAAAAATGGTAGGAAATGATTAGAGCTGCTAAAAGATTAGACACCGTTCAAGAATACTATTTCTCTGAAAAATTAAGAGAGGTTGGCCGTTTGGCTGCGGCCGGAAAACCAATTATTAATATGGGAATTGGTTCACCAGATTTAAAACCACCGACGGAAGTTTTAGAAGCAATTCAAGGCAGTTTAGGTGACGTAAATGCACATAAATATCAATCTTACCAAGGATTGCCAGCGCTAAGAAATGCCATTTCTAAATTTTATAAAAACAAGTTTGCTGTAGCTATAAATCCAGAAGATGAAGTCTTGCCTTTGATGGGAAGTAAAGAAGGAATCATGCACATTTCTATGGCTTTTTTAAATCAAGGCGATCAAGTGCTAATTCCGAATCCTGGATACCCTACCTATACTTCTGTAACGAAGCTAGTGGGTGCAGAACCGCTCTTTTATAATTTAAGTGCTGTACATAATTGGCAACCAAATTATGAGGAGTTAGAATGTCAAGATTTATCAGGAGTAAAAATAATGTGGGTAAATTACCCGCACATGCCAACAGGAACAAATGCCACTTTAGAAATATTTGAAAAGTTGGTTGCCTTTGGTAAAAAGCATCAGATTTTAATCATCAATGACAATCCGTATAGCTTTATCTTAAATGACAATCCGGTAAGTATTTTAAATGTTGAAGGAGCGAAAGACGTTGCACTAGAATTAAATTCTTTAAGTAAAGCCTTTAATATGGCTGGCTGGCGTGTTGGGATGGTTTTAGGAAATGCTGCCTTTATAAAGGAGATTTTAAAAGTAAAAAGCAATATGGATTCTGGTATGTTTTACGGAATTCAAAAAGGAGCAATAGAAGCGTTGCAATTGTCTGACGATTGGTTTACAACGCAGAATAAAATTTACAAAGAACGCAGAGCTTTAATTTGGCAATTGGCAGATAAATTAGGCACTACTTATGATAAAAACACTACTGGATTATTTGTTTGGGCAAAAATACCTGAAGGAAAAAAAGCAGTAGAAGTAACGGATGCAGTGTTGTACGAGAAAGACATATTCATAACTCCAGGAACTGTTTTCGGGAGTCAAGGAGAAGGATATATTCGTTTTTCTTTGTGTGTTACAAAGGAGATAATTAAAGAAGCAATCGCTAGGTTTTAAGCTATTGTTAGCTTGTAGTTAATTACGAAAAACGAAAAAGCGAATAGCAAAAAATAATAAAATGAAAAACATATACATGATTGGTGTTGGTTTAATTGGCGGTAGTTTTGCGATCGACATTAAAAAAAACAATCCAAATGTTGTAATACACGGAATTAGTAGAAAAGATGAGACTTTAAATAAGGCTTTAGAATTAAAACTAATTGATAAAAAAGCAACTTTAGAGGATCTTGAAAATGCCGACTTAGTGATTGTTTCAATTCCTGTAGATGCAACAGTAAAACTATTGCCAACTATTTTAGATAAAATCTCTGAAACAGGTTTGGTGGTAGATGCAGGTTCTACAAAAGAAGCAATTTGTAAGGCGGTTGAACATCATCCAAAAAGAAGAAATTTTTTAGCATGTCATCCCATTGCAGGAACAGAGAAATCTGGACCGGAAGCAGCAATTTCTGGATTATACGTTGGAAAAACCAATATTATTTGTGAAGTAGAAAAAACAACTTTTAAGCTTCAAGAAAAAGCATTGCAACTATTTGCAGACATTGGAATGCGTATTCGGTACATGGACCCTGTTTCACATGACAAGCATATTGCGTATGTTTCGCACCTCTCTCATATAAGTGCTTTTATGTTAGGAAAAACAGTTATTAATAAAGCAAAAAATGAACGCGATATTTTTGATATGGCAGGTTCTGGTTTTGAATCTACAGTTCGTTTGGCAAAAAGTTCTCCAGCAATGTGGACGCCAATTTTTAAACAAAACAAACAAAATATATTAGAAACATTAGAAGAGTATATCAACAACTTAAAACACTTTAAAGAGTTGATGCAAGACGATAATTTCTCAGAAATTTTTAACGAAATGGAGAATACAAATCACATAAAGCAAATTTTAAACGGCATAAATTAAGAGCCAAAAAAAAGTAAAAAAATGGAGAATACAAAAGAATTAAGAACATGGTTGGATGATATGAATTTAGAGCATCCTCTAGTAATAGCAGGACCTTGTAGTGCAGAAACTGAAGAGCAAGTTTTAAAAATTGCACACGAATTAAAAGATTCTGATGTAAACTATTTTAGGGCAGGAATTTGGAAGCCAAGAACAAGACCAGGAATGTTTGAAGGTGTTGGCGAAATTGGCTTAAGATGGCTAAAAAAGGTAAAAGAAGAAACAGGTATGAAAACCTGTACAGAAGTTGCAAATGCCGCGCATGTAAAACTAGCAATAGAAAATGATGTAGATTTATTATGGATTGGTGCACGTTCTACAGTATCGCCTTTTATAATGCAAGAAATTGCAGATGCCTTGGCAGGAACAGACAAAATTGTGTTGGTTAAAAATCCTGTAAATCCAGATTTGGCTTTATGGCTAGGTGGTATTGAAAGATTATATACTGCAGGAATAAAAAATTTAGGAGCAATTCACAGAGGGTTTTCTACTTATGAGAAATCGAAGTATAGAAACATTCCAGAATGGCAAATAGCGATTGAGTTTCAAAATAAATTTCCAGATTTACCTTTAATATGCGACCCTTCTCATATTACAGGAAATAGAGAAATGATTTTTGATGTTTCTCAGACGGCTTTAGATTTAAACTTTGATGGTTTAATGATTGAAACACATTTTGATCCAGAAAATGCATGGAGTGATGCTGCACAGCAAGTTACCCCAACGAAATTGAAGCAGATTATGGAGGACTTAAAAATTAGAAAAGAGACAAATACAGAGGTAGAATACCAAAGTAGCTTAGATAATTTACGTGCTCAAATTAATGTTGTAGATGGGCAGTTAGTGGATTTATTAGGAAAACGTATGAAGGTTGCCGATGAAATTGGTGCTTTAAAGAAAGATAAAAACGTTGCCGTTTTACAATCGAAACGTTGGAATGAAATCTTAGGAAATATGATTCTTGAGGGAGAAAGTAAGGGTTTAAGTGAAGAGTTTGTTTTAAAAATGTTTAAGGCAATTCACCAAGAGTCAATCAATCATCAGGAAAAAATTATTAAAGGATAATTTTTCCTACAAGGTTTTTAAAATCTTGTAGGTATAAAAACCACCTTTATAATTCAGACTCCACAGGTTTTAAAAACCTGTGGAGTCTTTTTTTTTGCTTTGTTTTCGATACAAGTACGCAAAAAAAACTTGACCACTTTGCAACTGACAGTAAAAAAGCAGGGCGTTGCAATCCTCAACACAAAGAGCAAACCTAAAAAACAAAATTATTTAAAGGGGCCAAAAGAGTGTTCATACCTCACATATTTTTGTTGTAAAGGTTGTTCTTTCGAGTGAAATTTATTTTTCAGAAATTTTGTATCGAGAAGTTTTCTTGTAAAACAGAAAAACACTCTAATTGGCATTCCTATATTTAACTAAAAATCTGCATCTTTGCACTAATGACAGGAATCGTATACAAATCTACAGGAAGTTGGTATCAAGTAAAATCTGAGGACGGACAATTTCATCAATGTAGAATCAAAGGAAAATTTAGAATAAAAGACATTAAAAGTACCAATCCAATTGCGGTTGGTGATAAAGTTGTATTCGATTTAGAGAAGAACGGAGATGAAGAAAGAGGTGTTATTAAAACCATTTTAGAGAGAGATAATTTTATCGTTAGAAAATCGGTAAACCTTTCGAAGCAAATACATATTATAGCGTCTAATATAGACCAGGTTTTTTTATTGATTACCATTAACAATCCGCCAACATTTGCCACATTTATAGATCGTTTTTTAGTTTCTGCAAGGGCTTACAGTATAGAAACAATTTTGGTTTTTAATAAGATAGATGCTTATGCACTAGAAGAACGTGCAGAAATTTTATATCTAAAGGATATTTACGAAGCAATTGGCTACAGATGTGTAGAGGTTTCTGCCACTCAGAATATTAACATCGATATTATTATAGGAATTATGACTGGCAAGACTTCTATGTTTGTTGGGCATTCTGGAGTTGGTAAATCTACGCTGGTAAATGCTATTGAACCCACTTTAGATTTAAAAACGAAAGAAATTTCTGACCAACACCGCCAAGGAAAACACACCACAACATTTGCAGAAATGTTCGATTTAGGTTTTGATGCACGGATTATAGACACCCCAGGAATTAAAGGTTTTGGCGTGGTAGATATCGATAAATACGAGTTGGGAGATTACTTTCCAGAGTTTTTCGCCTTAAAAAGAGATTGTAAATTCAATAATTGTATCCATACAAAAGAACCACATTGTGCCGTTAAAGACGCTTTAGAAGAAGATAGAGTTTCTTGGTCTCGGTATAAAAGTTACCTTCAAATTCTAAGTGGAGACGAAGAAAAAGAGCATTTTAGAACAGATGTTTGGGACGAAGAAGACAATGAGTAGCCTATGAAAATTGTAATTCAAAGAGTTTCTAAAGCAAGCGTAACAATTCATGAAAAGAAAGTTGCAGCTATTAAAAACGGACTTTTAATTTTAGTAGGCATTGTGAATGAAGACGGGCAAGAAGATATTGATTTCTTAGTTCGGAAAATTGTAAATCTTCGCATTTTTAACGATGAAAATAAAGTGATGAATCATTCGCTTTTAGAGGTAAATGGCGAGGCACTTGTTGTAAGTCAGTTTACCTTGCAAGCATCCACAAAAAAAGGGAATAGACCCAGTTATATAAAAGCTGCAAAAGCGGAAATTGCAATTCCTTTGTATGAAAAATTTACACAAACTTTAGAAAAGGAAATGGGTAAAAAAGTGCAAACTGGCGAATTTGGTGCAGCTATGAAGGTTGAACTTTTAAATGACGGACCTGTTACAATTAGTATCGATTCTAAAAATAAAGAATAGTTTGTATGATTTTTTTTGATGTGCATACGCACAAGAAAGCTTCACTAGAAAATGTTTTTTCAATTGAAAATAAATATTCAGATGCACTAGATTTTACAACTCCTTTTTCGATTGGAATCCATCCTTGGTTTATAAATGAAGATAAAATTAAAGAAGCACTTTTAAGCGTTGAAGAAAAATTACAAGAAGAAAATTGTGTTGCTTTGGGTGAATGTGGTTTAGATAAACGTACTACCACAGATTTCGAATTGCAGCAGTTTGTTTTTAAGAAACAAATTGGGCTTTCAGAAAACTATCAAAAACCATTAATTATACATTGTGTAAAAGCATTTCAAGAAATTATTGAAAACAAAAAAGAAGTAAAACCAAAACAAATATGGATTTTACATGGTTTTCATCAAAATGTACAAATTGCCGAAAGTTTACTTAAAAACGGATTTATGCTGTCTTTGGGAGCAGCAATCATCAACAATAAAAAATTACAAGAGGTTGTTTTAGAAATACCGTTGGCATCCATCCTGCTAGAAACAGACAATGCTGCAATAGAAATTCAAGCAATATATCAGAAAGTAGCGGAGATTAGAAAGATGGAAGTAGATGAACTTCAACAACAAATACATCAAAATTTTAAAAATATTTTCAAAAGATGAGTTGGTTAGAGCGCACCGAATTACTCGTGCAAAAAGAAGGTTTAGAGAAACTAAAAAAAGCAAATATTTTAGTAGTTGGTTTGGGTGGTGTTGGTTCTTATGCAGCAGAATTTATTGCAAGAGCAGGCGTTGGAAAAATGACCATTGTAGATGGAGACGTTTTTGATAAAACCAATAAAAACAGGCAATTGCCCGCATTAGATTCTACCATTGGGCAATCCAAAGCAAGGGTTTTAGCTGCACGTTTAAGAGATATTAATAAAGAAATTGATTTGGTTGTTCTAGAAGAATTTCTATCGCCAGATAGCGCCTATGAAATCATTTCTAAAGAGTTTGATTATGTTTTGGATTGCATAGACAGTATCACACCAAAAGTGAATTTAATAGTAGCAGCAAGAAGGAAGAAAGTCAAAATTATTTCTTCAATGGGTGCGGGCGGGAAACTAGATGCAACTAAGATTAAGGTAAAAGACATTGCACAAACTAAAAACTGTACAATGGCAAGAGTTTTGCGCAAACGCTTAAAAGAGCGCAAAGTAAACAAGGGTGTAAAAGCAGTGTATTCAGAAGAAATACAGCTTCCGGAAAGCTTAAAAATGACAGACGGAACCAACTTTAAGAAAT
Organism: Arenicella sp.; assembly: GCA_047614925.1. Classification (GTDB taxonomy): domain Bacteria; phylum Bacteroidota; class Bacteroidia; order Flavobacteriales; family Flavobacteriaceae; genus Polaribacter. The sequence goes on along the minus strand of JBLHIE010000020.1, from coordinate 6,167 downwards.
CGTTTTACGGAACTATCAGTTATATGCCAGCGGCTTTTGGCTTGCAAGCAGCGGCGCATGTTATTAATTTTCTCATAAAAAAGGAATAAATAATTTCCCAGGGAAATAAAAGGCTCTATATTTGTATTTCAATTAAATAAAACAATATGAAAAAAATAATTTTATCATTGGTATTGGTAGCATCGGTTTTAACAGGATGCAAAAGCGAAAAGAAAGACAAAGTAACTACTGCAGACGCAGTAAAAGTAGCTGTTATAACAGATTTAAATAACGTAGATGTAGCAAGTTCTGTAATTACTTGGAAAGGTACAAAGCCAACAGGAGCCCACGATGGTACAATTATGTTACAAGAAGGTTCTTTGAATTTAGAAGCTGGTAAATTAACAGGTGGTACTTTTGTAATAGAGATGTCTTCTATAAAAAATTTAGATTTAGATGCAGAAAGTGCTGCAAAAATAGTGGGTCATTTATCTTCACCAGACTTTTTTGATGTTGCCACTTATGCAACTTCTAAATTTGTAATTACAAGTGTAGTTGAGGCTGAAGGGAAATTAGCAGTAACAGGAAACTTAACGGTAAAAGATATTTCCAAAAGCATTACAATTCCTGCAATGTTAAGCACAAAAGGAAATGTTACTACTTTTAAAAGCGAAAAATTTAATATTGATAGAGCAGAATTTAATGTAAAATATGCCTCAAAAACATTCTTTGACAATTTAAAAGATAAGTTTATTGACGACGCGATTGAACTTTCATTTACAGTAAACACAAAGGCGTAATTAACTAAACAAAAAACAGATATATGATGAAATCTAATAAAGCAGCCAGACCTTGCGGATGTGGAAACACACAAGACCCAAACGGCAATTGTGACGGATCACACGCAAATAAATAAGATTTAATTTTAATATAAATAAAAAACTCAGAGCGAAAGCTCTGAGTTTTTTTATGCTTTTAAGAAGGAAAACCAAGCATATTTCCCATACCTACTGTAAACAACCAACAGCCATAAATACTGTGTTCAATAGAAACTAGAAATGTAGATTTTGTCTTTTTAAAAGTAAAGGCAAATAAAATACCACCAACAAAAGTAAGCAGCAGTACCAGCATGTTTTTAAAAAATAAATGCGCTAAAGAAAATAAAAGGGCATTTATAAAAATGAAAACGTATTCATTTTTAAACAGTATTTTATACCGTTTAAAGAAAAAGGTTCTGTAGAGTAATTCTTGCGGATATACAGAGAACAAAGAATAAAAAAGTAAAATAAGCGCCCATAATTTTGGTTTGTTTAGCAGCACTGAAAAAAGGCTTTCTTTTTCTGTGAACCAAACAAAAAGGGAGGTTATAAACGCGATTATTAATAATTTAATAATCGTTGATTTCCAAAAGGCCTGCCAATTGTTGTTTTTTTCAATGTGAACTTTAATTTTTTCAACTTTAAAGAGTACAAACGTAATATAAGTAAAACCTAAAATGCCAATTACTAACTTTAAAATTGGTGCGTAATTAAAGACAAAACTAATAGGAATGAAAACGAAAATAATTAAAAGTTCAAGAAACTTGTAGCGGATAGCCTGCATTTTTTATAGATTTATAGCGGTGTTATTTTTTACTTGTTCTATCACAAAAGTACTATGTGTACTGCCAATATATCTTATGGCAGTTAATTTAGTTACCACAAAATCTCTATAGGCATCCATATCTTTTACGTAGACTTTTAAAATATAATCGTAATCTCCACTTACGTGAAAACATTCAGAAACTTCTTCCAATTTTAAAACTTCACGCTCAAAAGTAGTTACGTGTTCTTTAGAATGCTGAATCAGCTTGATATGACAAAAGACTAAAAAAGACTTTTCAATTTTATTCTTATTAATAATGGCAACATACCTTTCAATTACTTTCTGATGTTCTAATTTTTTCACCCGCTCGTACACCGCCGTAACAGACAAGTTCAATTGAAGCGACAATTTTTTGGTGGTTTGTTTGCTATCTTCTTGCAGTAAGTTGATGAGTTTTTTATCGATGTAGTCTAACATATAAATTTTCTAAAAATTGAGATCTAAAGAACGTTTTATAGTTTTTTAAATTAGTAATTATATCAAATTTAGAAAAATAATCTATATTTTATGGTTTGTATTGATTTTATTTCTAATTAATTGTCTTTTTGTTTAACAAAAAACGATACTTATGAAATTCAATCCGGCAGACAAAATTCAAGATTTACAGTATTTTGGAGAATTTGGTGGTGTAAATCCGTCAATTTCAGATTCATCTACGTACACCTTTATATCGGCAAAAACGATGTTCGATACTTTCGAAGGAAATGCAGATGGTTGTTATTTATACGCACGTCATTCAACACCTTCAAATTTATATTTAGGAGAAGCTTTAGCTGCAATGGAAGGTACAGAAGCCGCCAATGTTGCCGCTTCCGGAATGGGTGCAATTACGCCTGTTTTACTACAATTAGTGGGTGCTGGAGAGCACATTGTTTCTAGTAGAACAATATATGGAGGAACCTACGCCTTCTTAAAAAACTTTACACCAAGATTAGGAATTGAAACTACTTTTGTAGACATCACAAAATTAGATACCGTAGAAGCTGCAATTACAGAAAAGACCAAGGTTTTGTATTGTGAGTCTGTGAGCAATCCGCTTTTAGAAGTGGCAGATGTCAAAGGATTAGCTGCTTTAGCGAAAAAATACAACTTAAAATTAGTAGTAGACAATACCTTTTCACCCTTGTCAATTTCACCTGCAAAATTGGGTGCAGACGTTGTTTGTCATAGTTTAACTAAATTCATAAACGGATCTTCAGATACCGTTGGTGGCGTAGTTTGTGGCACACAAGAATTCATCAACGATTTACGAAATGTAAACCATGGCGCTAGTATGTTGTTGGGGTCTACGTTAGATTCTTTGAGGGCTTCTTCTATCTTAAAAAATATGAGAACATTGCACATTAGAATGAAACAACACAGTTTTAATGCTGCGTATTTAGCAGATAAATTTGAAGTAGATGGTTTAAAAACAGTGTATCCTGGTTTGGCTTCACATCCTTCTCACGAACTTTTTAAATCGCTGATGAACGCCGAATATGGTTTTGGCGGAATGTTAACGTTAGATGCCGGTTCTCTTAAAAAAGCAAATGAATTAATGGAGTTACTACAATATAAAAATGTGGGTTATTTGGCAGTAAGTTTAGGTTTTTACAAGACTTTGTTTTCTGCACCCGGAAGTTCTACTTCTTCAGAAATATCAGAAATAGAGCAAAAAGAAATGGGACTTTCAGAAGGGTTGATTCGTTTTTCTATTGGTTTAGATAACGATATTGAAAGAACCTATCAGACAATGAAATTATGTATGAAAGAAATTGGTATTTTATAAGTTAGTAAACTATGAATGAAGTAATTACGTTCGGTATTTTATCATTTACATCTTTTTTTACATTGATAAATCCGTTTGGTACCATGCCCATTTTCATGACAATGACGGCAGATTTAGACAAAAGTAACCGAACAAAAACAGCTCGAAAAGCGGCTGTTGTTAGTTTTATTACCATTATTGTTTTCGCATTTTCAGGACAAATATTATTTAATTTCTTTGGTATTTCTGTAAATAGTTTTAGAGTTGTAGGTGGTGTTATTTTCTTTTTAATGGGAATGGACATGCTGCAAGCAAGACTCGGAAAAGTAAAGCTTAAAGAGTCTGAAATTAAAACCTATGTAGATGATATTTCTGTGACACCTTTGGCAATTCCAATGATTTGTGGTCCTGGAGCAATGACAAATGCTATTGTAATGATGGAAGATGCAGATTCTATAGAAAAGAAAATAGCCTTAATTTTAGCTGCTTTTGTGGTTATTCTTTGTACGTATTTAATTCTTTATAGTGCTTCAAAAATTATAAAAACGCTAGGTCAAACTGGTATTAATGTTATGATGCGTTTAATGGGGTTGATTGTGATGGTCATAGCCGTAGAATTCTTTTTTACCGGTTTAAAACCCATACTGATTGATATTTTTAAATAAGATTTATAGCATTTTAAAATAAAGTATCGGTATCGGTATTCATTTTTGGGCGTTACCACAAAGGTCAGGCTTTCGTTACTTGCTTTCTGCCCAAAAAAAAGGCAGGAGAGCTCAAACAGGTCGCTCAATTCTTAACGCATATTGCATTCCTAAAAATAAAATCCTTTAAAATGATGATTTGATTGCTAAGATCTCACAGGTTTCAAAAACTTGTGAGGTTTTTTTAATTATGCTCAAGTTCTTTACCAATAGCAATTTTATCAAAAAAAACAGTTTAAATAAGTTGAGTTATCGCGTCTATAAATACCAAAGCAAGGCAACAAAATCAATTTGCATACCGTCTTCGAATATCGTAACATTACAATATCAAAACTAAATACAAAGAATGCAAGACAAAAAAAATCTTTCAGAAATTAATATTGAAGATCAAAAAATTATAGACAACAAAGAACTAAACTTATTGGAATCCTTAATTCCGGTAGTTATTTTAATGTGTTTGTTGGCATATAATATTTTCTTTGTGGAAGGTCAAGAGTGGTTGGGAGCTTATACAAATCAGTATATTTTAATAATGGGAGGTGCTGTAGCGGCAGCTGTTGGATTTTTTAATAAAGTTTCATTTGCTACAATGATTGTTGAAGTTTGGGAAAACTGGAAAAGCGTTTTTGTACCCATCATGATTTTGTTTTTAGTAGGCGCCTTAGCCGGAACTTGGTTGGTTAGTGGTATTATTCCTGCAATGGTGTATTACGGATTGCAAGTCCTAAGTCCAGAAATATTTTTACCTGCTTCTGTAATTATTGCGGCAATTATATCGATTGCAACAGGAAGCTCTTGGACCACCTCTGCAACCGTCGGTATTGCTTTGGTTGGTATTGGAAGCGCATTAGGTATTCCTTCAGGTATGATTGCAGGAGCCGTAATTTCTGGAGCTTATTTTGGAGATAAGATGTCGCCACTTTCAGACACCACAAATTTAGCGCCCGCAATGGCAGGTACAGATTTATTTACACATATAAAATACATGGCATATACTACAGTGCCAACAGTTATAGTAACTTTGGTGGTGTTTGCTATTTTAAGCGGAACCATAGATACTACAGGTAGTGCAGATATTAGTAATTTATTGTCTTCTATAGACAATACATTTCATATTTCGCTATGGTTGTTTTTAGTTCCTGGTATTGTGATTGCAATGATTTTGATGAAAACAAAACCCTTAATTGCTTTGGGAACAGGGGTTGTTTTAGCGGCAGTTTTTGCATTTATTTTTCAAGGGGATGTTTTAGCAAGTTTATCAGACTCTAAGTTTCAAGCAATTATTAATGCAGTAATTACAAACACCAATATCAAAACAGATGATGCTAAATTATCAGAATTATTTTCTTCTGGCGGAATGAATGGCATGATCTGGACAATTTTACTTATTACTTGTGCCATGGTTTTTGGTGGCGTAATGGATGCCATTGGCGCATTGGCAAAAATTACAAAAAGTTTATTATCTGTAGCAACCTCTGTTTTTGGTTTATTTGCAAGCACGGTGGTTAGTTGTTTGGGATTAAATGCAATTGCATCAGACCAATATTTGGCATTGGTAATTCCTGGAAAAATGTTTAAAAAAGCTTATGAAGATAAAGATTTGGCGCCAGAAAATTTAAGTAGAACCTTAGAAGATTCTGGTACGGTAACTTCGGTTTTAATCCCTTGGAATACTTGTGGTGCTTACCAGTCTAGTGTTTTAGGAGTCGACGTTGCAGATTACTTTGTATATGCGATTTTTAATTATTTAAGTCCGTTTACCACCTTATTATTTGCTGCTTTTAATATTAAAATTAGACAGCTGGTTAAAAAATAAATCTATATAATTCTGTTGATACTAATTACTTAAAATGGAAATTTAATTAAAAATTTGATCTTTCAATCAAATCCTATTTTTAAATTCCAAAATAGCATTGTGTGGTTTCAGCGTAATTAACGGTTTTATTTGAATAGGGGATTCCTTTTTAATAATTTCGAATTGCGCTACCAAAGCAATAATTGCTAAAATCATTTCATACATGGCAAAATTATTGCCAATACACATTCTAGGTCCCGCACCAAAAGGAAAATAATTTTTTGAAAACTTAATATTT
>JBLHIE010000019.1:0-21272 GCA_047614925.1 Arenicella sp. | reverse complement strand
TAAGGTAATTGTCCGAAGGGTATAATCTGTAAAAACGAGCGTTATGTATTCTGAAAAATCGATAGTTGTTAGTTGTTAGTTGTTAGTTGTTAGTTGTTAGTTGTTAGTTGTTAGTTGTTAGTTGTTAGTTGTTAGTTGTTAGTTGTTAGTTGTTAAAATGTATATTTTTTATGATTGAAAACAAATGTAAAAGAACTTAAATATATAATTTATCTCTTGTGTCTTTTTTCTTACCTCTCTTGTCTCTAAAAAAACCTACTTCTGCACACTAACCTTATAGTTAATTCCATAGGTTTTTGTCAAATTATCATCATTAAAAATCTCTTTTACAGGACCTGTTGCTATTTTTTTTACATTTAAAAACGTCACCCAATCAAAATATTCTGGTACGGTTTGTAAATCATGATGCACAACAACCACTGTTTTTCCTGCTTTTCTTAATTCCTTTAAAATATTGATAATCGTAATTTCTGTTGTTGCATCTACACCTTGAAAAGGCTCATCCATAAAATAGATAGCAGCATCTTGTGCCAAAGCTCTTGCTAAGAAAACACGCTGCTGTTGCCCACCTGATAATTGATTTATTTGTCGGTCTTTAAAAGAAAGCATTCCTACTTTTTCTAGAGACTCCAATGCTGTTTTTCGTTCTTTTCTGCCGGGTCTCTTGATCCAACCTAAACTTCCATAAGTTCCCATCAAGACCACATCTAAAGCTGTGGTAGGAAAATCCCAATCTACACTTCCTTTTTGCGGAACATAGCCTACTAATTTTCGTTGCTTTTCGTAGGGTTTTCCGTAAATAGAAACACTTCCTGCAATCGGATCGATAATTCCTAAAATAGCTTTTATTAAGGTTGATTTCCCTGCGCCGTTCGGACCTACAATAGCCATTAAAACACCTTCAGGAATGGATAAATCAATGTCCCATAAAACAGGCTTATAATTATATGCAACCGTTAAATCATCTACAGCAATTGCTATTTTTTGTGGTTCCATTCGTTTTATTTTAAAGCGCTAACAATAATGTTTACGTTGTGTTTGTACATGCCAACATACGTAGCTTCTGCTGTTCCTTTACTTCCCAAAGCGTCCGAATACAATGTTCCTCCAATCACTACTTCTTTACCTTTTGCTCTCACAGCTTCTTGCAAAGCTTCCACCGTTCTTTTTGGCACTGAACTTTCTACAAAAATTGCTTTCACATTTTTTTCTTCAATGAAACTAGCCAACCTTTGAACGTCTTTTACGCCTGCTTCTGTTGCTGTAGATAAGCCTTGCAACCCAACTACATTAAATTGAAATTGTTTTCCAAAATAATTAAAAGCATCGTGCGCTGTTACTAAGATTCTTTTTTCTATCGGTAAAGAATTTACTTCTGCAGTGATCGCTATTTTTAAAGATACCAATGTCTTTAAATAATTCGCTGCGTTTTCTTTATAAGTAGTTGCATTTTTGAAATCTAACTCACAAAATTTAGCTGTTATGTATTTGGTGATGCTTTCCCAATTAGTAATATCAAACCAAATATGCGGATCATAATTAGACGCAAAATACTCTGAACCAATTAACGTAGTAGTATCAATAGCATCAGAAGCTGCTATGGTTTCTTTATTTTGTTGCCTCATTTTCTCAAACACATCTTCTAATTTTCCCTCTAAATGCAATCCGTTGTACACAATTACATCCGCATTAAAGAGTTTACTTACATCTCCTGCACTTGCTTTGTATAAATGAGGATCTACGCCTGCTCCCATCAAACCTTGTATGTCTATTTTATCTCCACCAATATTTTTTACCAAATCGGTAATCATTGTTGTGGTAGTAACTACTTGTAATTTTCCGTTCTTTCTCGTTTTTTGTTGACATGAAATAATACTTATTAAAAATACTAAAACTATATATTTCTTCATATTTTTCTACTTCTTTATGTATAAATTATTTGCTATTTTCTTTGAAATTGATAATTTTTCTCCATCAATTTCTATGTATAAAGAATCATCAAAATCTTCTTTATCTAAAATGGTTATTTTTTTTCCTAAAGTGATGCCTTTTTTATCTAAAAACTGTAAAAATTCTGATGATGAATCATCTACACCAATACAAATGCCACTTTCATTTTTAGACAACGTTGCTAATAAACTCTTTTCAACAGTTTTTAAATTCCCCTCTTTATCTGGTATTGGATCTCCGTGCGGATCATGCGTTGGAAAACCTAAAAGGGCATCTAATTGATTGATTAATTTTGCCGATTTAATATGCTCTAATTGTTCCGCAACCTCATGCACTTCATCCCAAGAAAAATTTAATTTCTTTACTAAAAAGACTTCCCACAAACGGTGTTTTCTTACAATATTAGCAGCCGTTTTTTTTCCGAATGCTGTCAATGTTACTCCTTGATACTTCACATAAAGAACCACCTCTTTTTCAGATAATTTTTTAACCATATCTGTTACAGAAGAGGCCTTTGTTTTTAAACTTTTAGCAATTGCATTCGTACTAATTCCATTTTTAGAATCAGATTCCAAATGATAAATTGCTTTCAAATAATTTTCTTCAGAAAGTGTAAACATTTCAAGTATTTAGTGGTGTAAAGATATACTTTTTATTTTTATTTGAATAATTTTTTAGACAAGTCTAAAAATAATGTTATCTTTGTCGAAAATGAAAATGAAAAATATAGTATTTACTTGCTTCTTAATGACCTCTAACTTTATGGTGGGCCAAACAATTAGCGGTAAAATAACCGCAGACAACGGGGATGAAATACCATACGCAAATGTATATTTAAGGAAGACAAAAATTGGAACCTCCTCTAATGATACTGGTTTGTACGAATTAAAAAACATACCTAAAGCCAGTTACACGCTCATCATTAGTAGTATTGGATTTAAAACAAAAGCACTAAAAATTACAGTTATAAATGATGAGCAAATTACTAGAAATGTTACTTTATTAGCAGATGATTCTTTAGATGAAATTGTTATTTCTGGTACCTTAAGGCCCGTGTCAAAAACAAACAGCCCGGTTCCTGTAGAAGTGTATAGCGAAACTTTTTTTAGAAAAAACCCTACGCCTTCTATCTTCGAATCTTTACAAAATATAAATGGCGTTCGACCACAATTAAATTGCAGTGTTTGTAATACAGGAGACATTCATATTAATGGTTTAGAAGGTCCTTATACCTTTGTTTTAATCGATGGAATGCCAATTGTAAGTGGACTTTCTACGGTTTATGGATTAACAGGAATTCCGCAAGCATTGATAGAAAGAGTAGAAATTGTGAAAGGCCCAGCCTCTACTTTATATGGTTCTGAAGCGGTTGGTGGTATTATAAATGTGATCACTAAAAAACCTACAAATGCACCCGTTTTAGCTACAGATGTTCTAACGAATTCTTGGGGAGAAGTGAATACAGATATTAGCATCAGCTACAAAGCATCGGACAAAGTGCAAGGTTTATTAGGTGTTAATTATTTTAATTTTCAAAATAGAATTGATAACAATAATGATAATTTTACCGATATGACTTTGCAAAATAGAATCTCAATATTTAATAAAATTAATATTGAAAGAAAAAGCAATAAGGTTTTTACCATTGCTGGTCGTTATGTCTATGAAGATCGTTGGGGAGGCGAAATGGATTGGGAAAAAGAATTTAGAGGAGGAAATGAAATTTATGGAGAAAGTATCTACACAAATAGATGGGAAACTTTTGGAACCTACGAATTGCCAACTACAGAAAATTTAAATTTTCAATTTAGTGCAAACGGACATTATCAAGATTCTTATTATGGGGAAACTTCTTATGATGCGACGCAGTTAATTGGATTTGGTCAGTTGGTATATAGTAAAAAACTGGGCCTAAAACATGATTTATTATTAGGTGCAGCGTATCGGTATACTTTTTATGATGACAATACATTTGCAACTTTAAATGAAAATGGTTTTGAAAATAATCCATCAATAATTCATTTACCAGGAGTTTTTGCACAAGATGAAATAAGTTTAAGTGCTCGAAAAAAATTACTTTTAGGCGTTCGATGGGACCACAATAGTGTGCATGGAAATATCTTTTCGCCAAGACTAAATTATAAATGGAATTCTAGAAATAAATCTAATATTGTAAGACTAAGTGTTGGTAACGGATTTAGAGTTGCAAATGTTTTTACAGAAGATCACGCAGCTTTAACTGGTGCAAGAACAGTAAAGTTTGATGGAGAGCTAAATCCTGAAACTTCTTGGAATGCAAACATTAATTATGTGAAAAAAATAAATACAGAAAATACTTTTGTCACTTTAGATGCAAGTGCCTTTTATACCTACTTTAATAATAGAATCTTACCTGACTACGAAACGGATCCTAGTAAAATTATCTATGCTAATTTAGAAGGTTTTTCAGTATCTCAAGGAGTTTCTTTAAACGCAGATTTTTTATTCACAAACGGGCTGGCTATAAACGCCGGCGCCACTTTAATGGAGGTTTCCGTAACAGAAAACAACATAAAAAGACAACAATTATTAACGGAGAGTTTTAGCGGAGTTTGGTCTATTTCTTACCGCTTTGATAATAATTTCAGTATCGATTATACAGGAAGTCTATATGGTCCAATGCGTTTGCCTTTATTAGGTGAAAATGACCCAAGAGCTGAATATTCTCCTTGGTTTAGCATTCAAAATATTCAATTAACTAAAAAGTTTAACAACAATTGGGAAGTTTATGGTGGTGTTAAAAACCTCTTAAACTTTACACCAGCGGCAAATAGTATTAATAGCGCAGATAATCCTTTTGATGTTGAGGTAGACACAAAAACAAACCCAGAAAGAGCCTTTGACCCAAGTTATGTGTACGCATCTAACCAAGGAATAAGAACTTTTGCAGGAATTAGGTACACACTTTTTTAATATGTTGCAAAACTAATGATGCATTTTACAAAAAAAATTTTTATTCTTTTTATTTTCTTTAGCTGTTTTACAAACGATGCTCAAGAGCTTAAGGGTAAAGAAGTTTTAACTATTTTCACTTTCGAAGAAGTTGAAAAGTTACAACAACAAAAACCAAAACCTATACTTGTTTTTCTATACACAGACTGGTGTAAAATTTGTTTTGGAATGAAGAAAACTACTTTTAAAAATAGAAAGGTAATTCAGCTTTTAAATGAAAAATTCTATTTTATAAAATTAAATGCTGAAGAAAAACAAGACATTACTTTTTTAGGAAAAATGTTTACATACAAGCCTACAGGAACAACTTCAGGTATGCATGAATTAGCTGCCGAATTAGGAACTATTAAAAAAACAATTATATACCCTACAACCATCATATTAAATACAGTATTTGAAATAGATGCGCAGTTAACTGGTCTTTATAATGCTAGTAAAATGATAGATATTCTAACTACATATATTGACTAATCCTGCCAAATTCTTGGATTTAAGTTTCTAGCACTAAAACTATATACAAAACCCAGAGATGGATATAAATGGGATCTTTGAGATTGAATAATGTCTTTCGAATACTTGTAGATTAATTGAAAATTCAATCCGTATTTAGATGAAAGCCAAAAAGTATTCCCTACCCCTAGATTCATGGTACCTGTATTAACTTTTCCTTTTACATAACTGGCACCAATTAAGATATAAGGAACTGTATTATAATTAGACTGTCCAAAATCAAACCTAAAAGACCCATCAAGTGTGGTGTAAGTTTGTGTATCCCCTAATGCAGTTGCAAAACCAAAATCTAAACTTAAACCTTTAAAAATATATCTAGAAATATTAATCCTTGGAACTTGAGAAGCTACATGACCTCCTACAATTTTACCTGCTTCCAAAGTGTATTTTGCACCCGCCAAACTAACTCCAGCAGTCCATTTTTGCTGTTTATTTTGTGAATTTATATGCATTGCAAAAGCAAGTAAAAAAATAATTATAACTTTAGTTCTCATATTCTAGAGGTTCATAAACGCAATAATATTAACAAAAAAAATATAAATATATAGCAAACTATAAGAAAAAAAAATAGATAATGGGTTTTTATTAATTTACAACCTACATTTGCACAAAATTTAGCACGTTGAGTACTCAGAATATTGTTAATCAATACCAAACGTCTTCAGGCGTTTCAAAGATAATTTCACAGCTTCAACAAGAAAAAAACCATTTTCAGATACCGAATTTGGTGGGTTCTTCATTATCTTTTGTTATTTCAGAATCCTTTAAAAAAATAGATAAACCGTATCTTTTAATTTTTAATGACAAAGAAGAAGCGGCCTATTATTTAAATGATTTAGAGCAACTTTTAGGTGAAAAAAACGTACTCTTTTATCCTGGTTCTTACAGAAGACCTTATCAAATTGAAGAGACAGACAATGCCAATGTTTTATTGCGGTCAGAAGTTTTAAATAGAATAAATTCAAAACAGAAGTCGGCAATCATTGTAACGTATCCGGCAGCGTTATTTGAAAAAGTAGTTACGAAGAAAGAACTTGAAAAAAATACTTTAAAAGTTACTGTAGGCGAGAACTTATCCCTAGACTTTGTGAATGAAATCTTGTTTGAATACAAATTTAAACGCGTAGATTTTGTAACAGAGCCAGGAGATTTTTCTGTTCGTGGAGGAATTATAGATGTCTTTTCTTTTTCAAATGATGAACCTTACAGAATAGAGTTTTTTGGTGATGAAATAGACAGTATTCGATCTTTTGACGTCGAAACACAGCTCTCTAAAGAGAAGCTAAAAAAAATTGCGATCATACCGAATGTCGAAAATAAAACCTTGCAAGAAAACAGAGAAAGTTTCTTAAAATATATCTCTTCTAAAACTGTAATTTTTACAAAAAACACAGACTTATTAGTAGGTAATTTAGACACCTATTTCGAAAAAGCAACCGCTACTTTTGGCGACTTATCCAAAGAAATAAACCATTCAAAACCTAGTGAGTTGTTTTGTGATGGAAACTTTATTAAAGACCAACTGCAAGCATTTACATTGGTAGAAATGTCTACGAGAGTTCAGTCTACCGAGGTTTCAAAAATTGACTTTAATACCATTCCGCAGCCTTCCTTTAACAAACAATTTAATTTACTAATTGAAAACTTAACGGAGTATCATAAAGCTGGCTTTACAAATTATATTTTCTGTGCCAACGAACAACAAGCAAAACGTTTTCATGATATTTTTGATGATTCTGAACAAGAGGTACACTATGAAACCGTTGTTTTCCCTTTGTACCAAGGTTTTGTAGATGTAGAAAATAGGCTAGTTTGTTACACAGATCACCAAATTTTTGAGCGGTATCACAAATTCCGTTTGAAAAACGGGTATGCAAAAAAACAAGCAATTACCCTTTTAGAAATTAACAAGCTAGAAATTGGAGATTATGTAACGCACATGGATCACGGAATTGGACGGTTTGGTGGTTTGCAAAAGATAGATGTTCAAGGTAAAAAACAAGAAGCAATTAAATTGGTTTATGGAGAACGCGATATTTTATATGTAAGCATTCACTCACTTCACAAGATTTCTAAATTCAACGGAAAAGATGGAAAACCACCTAAGATTTACAAATTAGGTTCTGGTGCTTGGAAAAAAATCAAGCAAAAAACCAAGGCTAGGGTGAAGCACATTGCGTTTAACTTAATTCAATTATATGCTAAAAGAAAGCTTCAAAAAGGCTTTGCATTTGGCCCAGACACACACATACAACATGAGCTAGAAGGAAGTTTTATGTATGAAGACACTCCAGATCAATTTATCGCTACACAAGATGTAAAAAATGATATGGAAAAAGAACAACCCATGGATCGCCTAGTTTGTGGTGATGTTGGTTTTGGTAAAACAGAGGTAGCTATTAGAGCTGCATTTAAAGCAGTAGACAATGGCAAGCAAGTGGCTATTTTAGTACCAACCACAATTCTTGCTTTTCAACATTACAAAACATTTACAGAACGTTTAAAAGATTTTCCTGTTCGCATAGATTATTTAAATAGATTTAGAACTGCAAAAGAAAAAACTACTGCTATTACTGGTGTAAATGACGGTTCTGTAGATATAATTATTGGCACACATCAACTGACAAGTCAGCGGATAAAATTCAAAAACTTAGGGTTGTTAATTATTGATGAAGAACAGAAATTTGGAGTTGCAGTAAAAGACAAACTAAAAACTTTAAAAGAAAATGTTGACACCTTAACACTAACTGCAACGCCAATTCCTAGAACCTTGCAGTTTAGTTTAATGGCAGCAAGAGATTTATCTATTATAAAGACACCACCACCCAACAGGCATCCAATAGATAGTAATGTAATTCGTTTTTCTGAAGAAGTAATTCGCGATGCAATAGCTTATGAAATCTCGAGAGGCGGCCAAGTTTTCTTTATTCATAACAGAATTGAAAATATTAAAGAAGTTGCTGGTTTGTTACAAAGATTAGTTCCTTCTGCAAATATTGGCGTTGGTCATGGCCAAATGGAAGGTAAGAAACTAGAGGGATTAATGCTCAGTTTTATGAATAATGAGTTTGACGTTTTAGTGTCTACCACCATTGTAGAAAGTGGTTTAGATGTGCCAAATGCAAACACTATTTTTATTAACAATGCTAATAATTTCGGATTGTCTGATTTGCATCAAATGCGCGGTAGAGTTGGGCGTTCTAACAAAAAAGCATTTTGCTATTTTATAACACCACCCTATCACGTAATGACAGATGATGCCAGAAAGCGAATTGAGGCCTTGGTGCTGTTTTCTGATCTAGGAAGCGGAATAAACATTGCTATGAAAGATTTAGAGATTCGAGGTGCTGGAGATTTATTGGGTGGTGAACAAAGTGGCTTTATAAATGATATTGGGTTTGATACCTATCAGAAAATATTACAAGAAGCTATTGAGGAGTTGAAAGAAAATGAGTTTAAAGATTTATACCCAACAGATACAACCAAACCTAAAGAATTTGTAAAAGAAGTAACGATTGATACCGATTTTGAAATTCTATTTCCAGATGATTATGTAAATTCAATTACAGAAAGATTAGTGCTTTATAACAAATTAGGAACGCTACAAAAAGAAGAAGAATTGCAAGTTTTTGAAACCGAAATTGTGGATCGCTTTGGAGAAATACCAAGTGAAGTAAGTGATTTATTAGATTCTGTACGTATAAAATGGTTGGCTAAAGAGTTGGGTCTAGAGAAAATTATCCTGAAGCAAAAAAGAATGCTTGGGTATTTTGTTGCAAACCAACAAAGTGAATTCTACCAAACAGAAGCTTTTTCTAAGATATTACAATATGTAAAACACAATGGTAAAAGCTGTGTAATGAAAGAGAAAGAAACTAAAAATGGTTTGCGTTTATTAATCACGTTTATTAGAATAGATACAGTAAAAGCAGCTTTGACTGTTTTGAATAAAATTTAATGGAAAACACGCACGTAAAAAATATTTCTGGCTTACTTTTAGCAACACTGTTTATAAGTACCTCTGGCGTTTTAGGAAAGTACATTGCCATGCCTGTAGAAGTAATTATCTGGTTTAGAGCGGCCATAGCGGTGGTATTTATATACCTCTACTGCCAATACAAAAAGATAGATTTAACTATAAAATCATCTAAAGATTACAAACCTTTTTTTATAAGTGGTGTCTTAATGGCACTGCATTGGATTACTTATTTTTATGCTTTAAAGCTCTCTAATGTAGCTTTAGGCGTCTTATCTTTGTATACATTCCCTATAATTATAGCCTTGTTAGAGCCTTTGTTTTTCAAAGTGAAGTTTAATCCTATTTATATACTTTTAGGATTGATGGTCTTAACAGGATTGTTCATTTTAACTCCCGAATTTAATATTGAAAGTACACAAGTAAAAGGAATTCTTTTTGGTGTTTTTTCTGCCTTCTGCTATGCAATAAGAGTATTAATTTTAAAACAATATGTCGCCAACTATAATGGAAGTATGTTAATGTTTTATCAAACCTTAATTATTACCATTTTACTGGTACCCACCTTATTTTTTATGGATGTATCTGGGTTAGAAACTCAGTTTCCTTACCTGCTTTTACTTGCGTTTTTAACAACAGCCATTGGCCATAGTTTAATGCTGCATTCTTTGAAATTCTTTTCTGCATCTACCGCTAGTATTATTAGTAGCTTACAACCTGTTTTCGGAATTATATTAGCCTTCTTTTTTCTTCAAGAAGTACCTACAATAGATACTTTCTGGGGCGGAAGCTTAATTCTATTAACTGTAATTATTGAGAGCATCCGGAGTAAGAAGTGAGTTCAAAACACACAGGACCTCAAGGGTTTTAAAACTACTTAAATACACAAATAATAAACTTTCAATCAAATCTAACAATTAGGTTTAGCACCGATGCAGCCTTTCGTCAAGCTCAAGACAAGTTAACTATTTGAGCTCTTTTAAGGAATGAAAAAAAAAGCGAGTAGCCCCAGCAGGGAATAGCTTCAAAAAAAGGAATGCTATACTATTTAAAATAACATGTGTGCTAAAACAACTCTTTATTACTTATATCTAGGTAATTACGTTTTACGAAAGCTAAAATAGTTTCTAAAATTTCACCCATATTTTTACAATCTTTAAACTTTACATCACCCACGTATTTGATAAGGT
Source organism: Arenicella sp. (assembly GCA_047614925.1). Lineage (GTDB taxonomy): Bacteria > Bacteroidota > Bacteroidia > Flavobacteriales > Flavobacteriaceae > Polaribacter. The sequence goes on along the minus strand of JBLHIE010000019.1, from coordinate 10,655 downwards.
GTTTTTTTAACAATTCTACATTCTCTGGAAAAGAGATCGTATCTGCCTTCATGCATTTTATAAGACGCGCGGTTCTTCTTGGTGCAGTAATCATCCTTTTTGCCATAAAAGAACGTTCTTCTATTTTGTATTGCCTAATAGAATCGTTTTGTAATTTTTTACCCACCATTTCTATCATCTTAAAGTTCTCTTTCATAAACTGTAAGTTGTACACTTTTAAGTTTCCTTCAAAAGATTGCTGATCAAAATCTATAGCTCTAATTTTATAAATGATGTGGTCAAAATCATGTGTGGGTGTAATTACATAATTGTAAGAACGCATATCGCCTAGCAAACGAACCAAACAACGCTCTTTAAATTTTACAAACTCTTTAGCTATTTGTGCTTTTTCTAATTCTGTGCAATTTGGTAAGATGTCTCTAATAAAATCATCTCCAGGAATTCCGGCAATATGTTCTTCTATTAAGGTGTCTTTAAAAACAAGAAAGTTCATGTTGTGAGGAGACAAGATATGCTCTAACTCTAAACCATAAACTCGCGAAGCATCTGCTTTTTTCACATAGAAATAGGTGAAATTATCATTTAAAATGTTTCGAATTTTTATTCTAAAAGGTTTAGAGTTTCCAAAGGTGCAATAATCAATAGCATCTACATTTAAAAACGGAATGTTGTCATCATTACCATCTGAATGCAACTTTGTATAAATTTTTTTTAAATTTCTATCAATTTCTTCTCTATCAAATTGAGAATAATAGGTTCTTACCCAAAGTGTATCTTCATCGTTTTTATCATAAACCGTAATGGATCCTTGAAAACGCAACAAATCATCATAATAAAGAGATATTTTTGTGTTTCTATTATAGTTTCTTAGATAGGTGTCTAACATTTCATTGACAGGAAATGTAGGCTTCTTCTTAGACATCAATTTTTTCCCTACCGCCATCTTATTTGTTCATTTTTCTCAAAAGTAAGTATATTTACACCAATTCAAACACCTTTCCTGGTAAAGGTTTAGAGATACCTTTTAATTCCATTTGTAATAAAATAGCAGATAATTGATAGATAGGAATATTACATTCTAAAGAAATTACATCTAACATCTGTTTGCCTTTTTCGTGTAATAAATCGTAAATTTTCTGCTCTTTTTCATTCAAGTCTAAAAACAATTGCTTTTGTATTACTTTTGGTTTTTCATGCAAGTCCCAATTTAGCATTTTCACAATTTCTTCTGCAGAATTCAATAGAAATGCTCTGTTGTTCTTAATTAGATTGTTGCATCCTTTACTATACAAATCTGTGGTTCTACCAGGAACGGCAAATACATCTTTGTCATAAGAATTTGCAATATCTGCGGTTACTAAAGAACCACCTTTTGCGGCAGACTCTATAATAATGGTGGCTTTAGAAATACCTGCAACAATTCTATTCCGTTTTAAAAAATTCTCTCTTAAGGGAGTTTCATTATGCCAAAATTCGGTTAAAAACCCGCCATTTTCACTCACCTGATTGATATATTTCTTGTGAACCTTCGGGTAAATTTCATCTAAGCCGTGCGCTAAAACAGCAACCGTTTGTAAATTATTTTTTAAAGCGGCTTTGTGTGCACAGATATCTACGCCATAAGCAAAACCACTTACTATTATAGGATTGTATTGTGCCAAATCTTTTACCAATTGGTTGCAAAAATCACGTCCGTAAGAACTCATATTTCTTGTACCTACAATAGAAATAATTTTTTGATTGGAAAAATCGATATTTCCATCTTGAAATAATAAAATAGGGCTGTCTATACAATGTTGTAAGTTCGTGGGATAATCATCTTCTAAAAAATAAGAATATGAAATTCTATTTTCTTGAACATACTTTAACTCTTCTGCTGCAAGTTTAATGTTCTTCTCATCAAAAAGATGTTTTAAAACATGATTTCCTATTCCGTTTATTTTTGATAAACTAGTTCCTTTTTCTTTGAAAATTTGAGAGACATCTCCCACATTTACAATGAGTTTCTTCGCTAAAATATCTCCTACAGCCTTACATTTCTGCAATCTTAAGATAGCGAGCAGTTTTTCCTCTTTCAATAGCTAACAATTTGAGAACCAAGATATAAAAAATTTGTTAATAATTATTATCGAACTCCCTGCAACCACCCCCTAAAAAATCTATATTTGTTTATATGAATTTAGCCAACTATATAAACGACTTACTATACAGATACGATTGTGTAATTGTACCTCATTTTGGGGGTTTTGTGACCCATAGAATTGGTGCGAAGTTAAATTCAGATTCGCATACATTTTACCCTCCAACCAAACAAATTGCTTTCAATAGTCATCTAAAACACAATGACGGCTTATTAATTAATTACGTGGCCTCTGCAGAGCAAATCTCTTTTGAAAAGGCAGCTACCGCAATTTCTTTGTCTGTATTAAACTGGCAAAATGAGATAAAAACGAATCCTTTTACACTTGGAAATTTAGGAACGATTGCCTTAAATGAAAAACGACAAATTATTTTTGAACCTGCAAAAGAAATTAATTTTTTAACGGCTTCCTTTGGTTTGGCAAATGTGCCAACTTTTCTTATTAAAAGACAGGTTACGCCAACAGTACCTTCCGTTGCCGCAGTTGCATCTGAAGACAAAAAAGTAATTCCTTTATTTATAAAATACGCTGCAGCTGCTGCCATCTTATTAACATTAAGTTTTGTAAGTTATAATGGTATTCAAGAAAGTAAGCAAAACAAAACAGCCGCTAACCAGCAGCGTGCTTTAGAAAAAAAGATACAAACAGCTACGTTTGTTATTGCAAATCCGCTGCCAACTTTAGAGTTAAATGTGGTGAAAGAAATTTCAAAACCATACCATGTTGTTGCCGGTGCTTTTCAGTTTCCAGCAAATGCCGACAGAAAAGTAAAGCAACTGATATCTAAAGGTTTTAATGCTAAAATTATTGGGGTTAATGATTGGGGGTTAACTCAAGTTACTTTTGACAGTTATGCGCGCAGAAATGATGCAATTAATAGTTTAAACAAGATTAAAAGAACCGTATCTAAAGACGCTTGGCTTTTAGATAAAACCACCAAATAATTTCACTTTTCTTTGTATTTATTACTTCACTTTTAAATGAGTGTTTGCGTATCTTTGTACAAAAATTACTTACTAATGGAAGCAAAATCACCCAAAGAATCTTTAACCATTTTAACAGATTTAGTTTTACCAGGAGATACTAATTATTTAGACAATCTATTTGGTGGAGAGTTATTGGCAAGAATGGACAGAGCCTGCAGCATTGCCGCAAGACGCCATTCTACTAGAGTTGTAGTTACCGCTTCTGTAAACCATGTTGCTTTCAACAAGTCTGTACCTGTTGGTAGTGTTGTAACCGTAGAAGCTAAAGTTTCAAGAGCTTTTAAATCTTCTATGGAAATCTACGTAGATGTTTGGATTGAAGACAGGCAATCTGGTCAAAAAACAAAAGTAAATGAAGGAATTTATACGTTTGTGGCTGTAGATGAAACAGGTAAGCCTGTTCAAATTCCGCAAATTATTCCTGAAACGACGTTAGAAAAAGAACGTTTTGATGGTGCTTTAAGACGGAAACAACTAAGTTTGGTTTTAGCAGGAAAATTAAAACCAAATGAAGCTACAGAATTGAAAGCTTTGTTTAATTAAAACTTAAAATAATGGAATTTTTAAATCATTTTAAGATTATAGAATCTATCCTCATTTTTCTTCTTGCCTTTTTTATTCGACTGATAATTACAAAATCTCTTCGTAAAATTCAAACAAAATTCGGATTTCAAAAAGCAAGAATTTTAGTAACTACTAAAATTATTAGCATCCTTATTTATATCACCGTAATTGTTGTGGTCGCTTTTATTTGGGGTGTGGATGAAAAACAATTATTAATTTATATCACTTCCTTTTTAACAATTTTAGGAATTGCTTTTTTTGCGCAATGGTCTATTCTATCTAATATTACCGCAGGCATCATTCTGTTTATAAACTACCCTGTAAAAATTGGTGATACTATTACCATTTTAGAAAAAGATAGTGCAAATAATATTACTGGAGAAATTAGAGATATTGGTGCATTTTTCATCACTTTAAGAACTCCTGGAAAAGCTTTAATTACATTACCCAATTCTATTATTCTTCAAAATAATATTATGTATTCTCCAAGAGAAAAGTAAACTAAAGATTATCTTTTTAAAATCCAAGCAGCTGGGTTTAGCTTGGTTGTATTCTTATACAGTGCAAAAATAAGGGTTGTTTTTCCTGAAACCTTATCGGTGAATATCTGACCAATATTTTCACCTGTAACTACATTATCTCCCTTTTTAACGTATAATTTATCTAAATTATTATAAGAAGTAATATAGTTTCCATGCTGAATTAAAACATTTTTTCTACCTTCTGAAGTAACTAATATATTTAATATTTTACCATTAAAAATAGCAGAGGCACTTTTGCCTTTTTGAGTGACCATATGCAGGCCTGTACTGTTAATTGTAATTCCTGGAAAGGTAGGATGTGGCTGATTTCCAAACTTTCTAGTAATTAAACCTTGTGCTAAAGGCCAAGGTAACTTTCCTTTATTTAATTCGAATTTTGCTGCTAGTGCTTTTGCTTCCGGACTTAAAACAAACTCGTTCTTATTTACATCTTTGCCCTTGTTTTTAAGTTTGGCCAATGCAATTCTATTTGCCTTCTCAATTTCATCACGAATAATTTTATCTATTTTTTCAGCAACTCTTCTCTCTGCTTTTATTTTATTCTGAATCTCTCTTTTATATTTTCTTTCCTTCTTTTTAATTACAGTAATTAGCTTCTCTTTATTGCTTTTGTCTAACTCAATTTTTTCTTTTTGATCTTTCTCTGCAAGCATCAACATTTCTTTTGATTGCTTTTGAAGCAATAAAGAATCGTTCATTTTTTTTACCAAGCTTGTTTGAAAACCAATTTCTTCTCCTTGTCTTTTTCTAAAAGAAGTATACTGTTTCATATACTCTAAACGCTTGTATGCTTGCTGAAAATTATCTGAAGACAATACAAACATTATTCTACTTTGTTGAGATTTACTTTGGTAAGATTTGAAAATCATGCGGGCATAGTCTGCTTTTAAAACAGCAAGCTCTTTTCCTAATTTTGCAATCTCTTTCTTGTTTTTATTGATTTCTCTAGACAACAGTTTGGCCTCCGAATTAATGGTGTTTATCAAGCTTAATCTAATGCCAATTTTCTGATTTAGATCTGCTAAATCTTCCAATACATTCTTTTCTTTTTTTTGCTCTTGAAATAACAAACTATTTACCTGAACAATTTCTCTATTTAGTTTTTTTCGTTGTTTCTCTAGCTCTTTTTTTGTTTGACTAAAAGAAGACAAGCAGCTGAAAAGCAACATCATAAAAATTAAATAAAATGGAGATTTCATCACTATAGGTTCATGCGTTTATATCCGTTAGGAATTGTAAAAGACGTGTTTATTTTTGTATTAAGCTCAATAGATCTTAATATAAAATCTATAGTTGTTGTTTTGTTTTCTTGTTTCACTTTAATGTTTATTTCCTTTGGAAAAATTTCATCCTCTATATATTTATAAGAAGGATACTTTATAGCTAACCGTTGCCCTTTTAAAGGATTTACAATAGATTGTTCGTCTAACTTAAAATGCACTGGATTTACTGCAAAAAACGCATCAAATAAATTTAGCGGCACTTCAGGCGACAACAAATACGCATTATTTAAAATTTGTACGTTATACTTGTCTTTTTTCCAGTCTAACAACGCCTGGCCTAAAAATAAATTTTGCAGTTGCTGAAAGTTGATTTCTGTACCTAACAACTCTTCTAACATGGAGAAATCACCTTCAAAATATTTTTTTTCTAAAGGGGAATAAAAACGCACCTTGTCTGGTGTTATTTTAGCTTTAAAAACATTAATAATTTTAGTTCCTTTTAGCCAAATAACTTCATCTTTTTTAATTTTTAAGGAAACAGCAATACTTTCATTCGTAATTCCATCATTAAAATTAACCTTAAATTTTGCCGCTATTGTTTCTTTATCAAAGCTAGTTCCACGATGCTTTTTTACCACCTTCTTAGCAGACATTTCTTTTACAATAGGCGTATTCTCTACTACAGATCTCTTTGTCTTACAAGCAGTAAAAACAAGAAGCAATACCAATAAGTGTTTAATATATCGCATGCTACTTTTCTAATTTTTTAAACTTTTCCATATATCTTTTTTCTTCAACTTTATTGCCTAAACCTCTGTATGCAATAACCATTTCCTTGTAAAAAGCTATTTCCATAGCATCTTCAATTACAAAATCAAAGCCATTTTGTAAAATCTTTAAAGCTTTTTTATATGCGCTCTTTGTATTTAATGCGCTTGCGTTTATTAAATATACAAAAGGTTGTGCAGGAAACAAGGCAATACCCTCTTCACTATACTTTATAAGCAACGCTGGTTTGTCCTTGGCTTCTTCTAAAACTTGCTTTAATACAACATAGGTTTTATCCGTTTCAAACTTCAGATATATATTTTGAAAGACCAATACCTGTGGCACTTTAGTCTCTTTTTGTTTTTCTAAACGCTCTTTTATTTCTCTAAGACTTGATGAAGTAAAACCCTTCTTTTCTAGTGTATTTAGTAGACTAGCGGCCTCCTTATAATCACTATTTTGATAGTAAAGTTTTACTAAATATTCATTTTCTTTTGGCTCTAAAATAATAAGTTTTTGTTGCATTTTTATCGCTTCAGAAAAAGCGCGCTCTTTTACAAAAATTGCTACCAAATGTCTCTGCATCCAACTATTTTCGGGGTCTTGTTGAATTGCCCTAGAAATATATTCTTTAGCTAAAAGTGTATTGTTTAAATACAAATGATTCTTAGAAAATTCAAAAAAGACAGCAGTATTATTTGGCAATAACTGATGGCAACTTTCTAAGTTTTCTAGAGCCTTTTGATAATTTCCAATAGACTTTTGAGACAAAGCATTAAAAAAAAATTCTTGAAATTTTAGCTCTTTTCTCTCTGTAAAATCTGTCGCTAAAGGAATACTATCTTGCGCAAAAGCGCTCATAATATTTAATAAAAAAAACAAAGAAAAAAGAGATACTTTAAAAGAAACAAAAGGTCTCTCTTTTCTGTATGGTGTGTTTTTTACTCTAAAAATCATTAAGTTAACTCTGTATAATCTCCAATACTAACAGAAGTAAAATTACCGTTATACTTTGCATGATTTCCTATCATAGCATTGTCTAACTTCGCATTAGAAATAACCACGTTTGTTTGTATTAAAGAATTTGTAATGATCGTGTTTTCTACAACGCTATTTTCTCCAATAGAAACGTAAGGTCCTATTTTTGTATTTCTTAGAATTACATTTTTACCCACATAACAAGGTTGAATAATTTCTGAATTCTCTAGAACAACATCTTCAGAAACTAAATTATTTCCTGCTTTGTGTTCAAAATCCAAAACCTGTTTATTTGTATCTACTGTTGGGTCTTTTTTTCCACAATCCATCCAAGTAGATACTGTTCCTGGAATAAATTTAGCACCATCTCTTTTTAAGGTCTCTAAAACATTGGTTAATTGATATTCATTATTCTCCCTCAAATCGTGATCAACCATATATTGTATTTCGTCTCTAACTTTATCCCCATCTTTAAAATAATAGATGCCAATAATTGCCAAATCTGAAACAAAGTCTTTTGGTTTTTCTATAAAATCTGTTATAAAACCACCTTCTAACTTCACAACACCAAAAGCGCTGGGATCCGCCACTTGCTTTACCCAAATTGCACCATCTGCACCTGCATCTAACTTAAAATCTGCTTTAAATAGAGTGTCTGCATACGCAACTACACAAGGCCCACTTAAAGAATCTTTTGCACAAAAAAGCGCATGAGCAGTTCCTAAAGCTTCTTCTTGAATATAGACAGAACCTTTAGCTCCTAACTCTTGTGCTATTTTTAATAAACTATTTTTTGTATCTGCAGGAAATCCTTTTTTTGCAGGTCCAATTATAAAAGCAATTTCATCGATTTGCTCATCAATTACAGAAGAAATATCTTCTACTAATCTTTGCACAATTGATTTTCCTGCAATTACTGTTAAAGGTTTCGGAACTGTTAAAGTATGTGGTCTTAAGCGAGAACCAATTCCAGCCATTGGAACAATTATCTTCATATATTTCTTTTTCAAAATTAAAGAGGCAAGATACTATTAATTAAAAGATTTAAAAAAAATGAGATTGCCTAAAACATCAGAAAACGTAGAAAAAAAGACACCTTAAGAAGAAGCAAAAATAAAGTGCGATTAGTTTTTAAATAAAATAGGGGGAAAATAGGTTTTTGAAACACACTTAAAGCCCAGCAATAGCTGCATTTAAAAAAAATGATATCGCTGAATTCAGGGATATCTATCCCTGAGCTCAGGGGTACCAAAAATATACTGTTTTCAGGGATTGACAAGTATCTTATTTAAGTATATTTTTACAGCGTAAAGATTATTTAATTTGCACCCTAATGCGCCCTCTAAAAATTAAATGATTCAAAAACCCAAGCCTTTTGCTTGGGTTTTTTGTTTCTTTGTAAAAAAATACAAATAGTGAATTATTTATCAGTAGAAAATATCTCTAAAGCATACGGAGAACGCGTTTTATTTGAAGACATTTCTTTCGGAATTAACAAAGATCAAAAAGTTGCTTTCATAGCAAAAAATGGAAGTGGAAAAACATCTATCTTAAATATTATTGCAGACTTAGATGTTCCAGATTCTGGACAAGTAGTTAGTAGAAAAGGTATTTCTATAGCTTATTTAGCTCAGAAAGACGACATCAATCCGGATTTAACCATTGAAGAAACCATCTTTGCTACCGATAATAAAATTCTTTCTATTGTAAATCAATATGAAAAAGCTTTAAAAAACCTTGATGATGGTGATGCTTACCAAGCTGCATTTGATTTAATGGACCAGCACAATGCATGGGATTTTGAAACCCAATACAGACAAATTTTATCAAAATTAAAACTAGACGATTTAACTTTAAAAGTTGGTGCGCTTTCTGGTGGACAAAGAAAAAGATTATCGTTGGCTATTGTGCTTATTAATAAACCTGATTTATTGATTTTAGATGAGCCCACAAATCACCTCGATTTAGAAATGATAGAGTGGCTAGAAGCTTTCTTTGCTAAAGAAAAAATAACCTTGTTTATGGTAACTCATGATCGGTATTTTTTAGAACGTGTTTGTAATGAAATTTTAGAATTAGACGAAGGTAAAATATATAAATACAAAGGAAATTATTCTTACTATTTACAAAATAAAGAAGAGCGTTTAGCGTTAGAAGCTACCAATTTAGGAAAAGCGAAAAGTTTATTTAAAAAGGAGTTGGAATGGATGCGAAAGCAGCCAAAAGCTAGAACTACAAAATCGAAGTCTAGAACAGACGATTTTTATCAAATTAAAGAAAGCGCACATCAACGCAGAAAGGACCATCAAGTGCAGTTAGAAATTAATATGGAGCGTTTAGGAAGTAAAATCTTAGAACTTCATAAAGTAGACAAGTCTTTTGGCGATAAAAAGATTTTAGATGGTTTCGATTATATTTTTAAAAGAGGTGAACGAATTGGTATTATTGGTAAAAATGGAACAGGAAAATCTTCTTTTTTAAATATCATTACAGAAAAAGCGGAGTTAGACGGCGGAAAAGTTGTGCTTGGTGAAACGGTAAAGTTTGGGTATTATACGCAAGCGGGTATACATATTAAAGAAGGACAAAAAGTTATTGAAGTTGTAAAAGAGTTTGGAGAGTTTATTCCGCTTTCTAAAGGAAGAAAAATATCTGCTTCACAATTATTAGAGCGTTTTTTATTCGATAAGAAAAAACAATATGATTTTGTTGAGAAACTTTCTGGTGGCGAGCAAAAACGATTGTACTTATGTGCTGTTTTAATTCAGAATCCTAACTTTTTAATTCTAGATGAGCCTACCAATGATTTAGATGTTGTTACTTTAAATGTCTTAGAAAATTTCTTACTTGATTACCCAGGAAACTTATTAGTTGTCTCGCATGACAGGTATTTTATGGATAAAATTGTAGATGCTCTTTTTGTTTTTAGAGGCGAAGGTGTTGTAGAGAATTTTCCAGGAAACTACTCAGACTTTAGAGCTTATGATAGTTCTGCACCTAGTGAGCTTCCAGAAAAAATCGCTCCAAAAACAGTAGAAAAAACATCCGTAAAAAAAACAGCTAAGAATGCATTAAGTTTTAACGAAAAAAGAGAATTTGGATCTTTAGAAGGAGATATTGAAAGACTACAAAAAAGAAAAGCAAGTATTGAAAAGCAATTTTTAAATGTTGAAATTGCAACTGATGATATTGCTAAAAAATCTAAAGAACTACAAGAAACAATCAACAACCTAGAACAAAAAGAAGAACGTTGGTTAGAATTGTCTATGAAACTAGAAGGTTCATAAATTTAGTATTCACTGTTTGGTCGAGAGCAATAGAGACATCATAACCCTTAGACTGCGCTTGAGTAGACAATAGCTAAACACTTACTATATCTGTATCTTTTAAGATTTCTTGATTATTAAATCTTAACAGCACTTGCGCAACGGCAACCGTGTCTTTTTCACAATA
>JBLHIE010000018.1:0-22049 GCA_047614925.1 Arenicella sp. | reverse complement strand
CAAAAGGGTTAAGCGAAGAAGTTGTAATCGCAATCTCTAAAAAGAAAAACGAGCCGCAGTGGATGACTGATTGGCGTCTGGAAGCTTATAGAGTTTGGGAAAAAATGGAAGAACCAGAATGGGCAAATGTTCATTATGAAAAACCAAAATTTCAAGACATTGCCTATTATTCTGCGCCAAAAGAAAAGCCAAAATTAAATTCTTTAGACGAATTAGATCCAGAATTATTGGATACTTTTAAACGTTTAGGAATTTCTTTGGACGAACAAAAAAAACTGGCTAATGTAGCTGTAGATATTGTAATGGATTCTGTTTCTGTTGCAACTACCTTTAAGAAAACATTAGGTGAAAAAGGTATTATTTTTATGCCTATTTCTGAAGCAATTCAAGAGCACCCTGAATTGGTTAGAAAATATTTAGGAACCGTTGTACCTACAACAGACAACTTTTATGCGGCATTAAATTCAGCAGTATTTTCTGATGGATCTTTCTGTTACATCCCAAAAGGAGTTCGTTGTCCGATGGAATTATCTACTTATTTTAGAATTAATGAAGGAGGAACTGGACAATTTGAAAGAACCTTAGTGGTCGCAGACAAAGGCTCTTACGTTTCTTATTTAGAAGGCTGTACTGCACCAAGTAGAGATGAAAATCAATTACACGCAGCTGTGGTAGAATTAATTGCTTTAGATGATTCTGAAATAAAATACTCTACAGTACAAAACTGGTATCCTGGAAATAAAGAAGGAAAAGGTGGGGTTTACAACTTTGTAACAAAAAGGGGTATTTGCGAAGACAATGCAAAAATTTCTTGGACACAAGTAGAAACGGGTTCTGCTGTAACTTGGAAATATCCTTCTTGTATTTTAAAAGGAAATAACTCTGTTGGTGAATTTTACTCGATTGCAGTAACAAACAACCATCAACAAGCAGATACTGGAACAAAAATGATTCATTTGGGTAAAAACACCAGATCTACCATTATTTCTAAAGGTATTTCTGCAGGGAAATCTCAAAACTCTTATAGAGGATTGGTTCAGATAAGTCCAAGAGCAGAAAATGCACGTAACTTCTCTCAATGTGATTCTTTATTAATGGGGAATGATTGCGGTGCACACACGTTTCCTTATATCGAAGTGAAAAATAAAACGGCACAAGTAGAGCACGAAGCAACAACAAGTAAAATTGGTGAAGAACAATTGTTTTACTGCAACCAACGAGGTATTGATACTGAAAAAGCAATTGCATTAATTGTAAACGGCTTTAGTAAGGAAGTTTTAAATAATTTACCAATGGAGTTTGCTGTAGAAGCTCAAAAATTATTGGAAATTAGTTTAGAAGGAAGTGTAGGTTAAAATTCTACGAACTAGAACTGTGTAATTGTTTACATGTTAAACGATGTAAACAAAGAGCCACAAAAATAGAAAAATATTAAACTGCTAATGGTGATAAGCTAAAAGCAAATAGAAAAACTAGAATGTTAAAAATAGAAAATTTACACGCAAGCATAGATGACAAAGCAATCTTAAAAGGATTGAATATAGAAGTAAAAGCTGGTGAAGTTCATGCAATTATGGGGCCTAATGGTGCTGGAAAAAGTACGTTGGCGAACATTATTGCAGGTAAAGATGATTATGAAGTTACAGACGGAACTATTGAGTTAAACGGTGAAGATATTCGTGAGCTTGCTCCTGAAGAAAGAGCACACAATGGCGTATTTTTATCATTTCAATATCCTGTAGAAATTCCTGGAGTTTCTGTAACTAACTTTATAAAAACGGCAATCAACCAAACGCGTAAAGCAAAAGGTTTAGAAGACATGCCTGCAAAAGAGATGTTAAAAATGATTCGTGAGAAATCTGAATTATTAGAAATAGACCGTAAATTCTTATCGCGTTCTTTAAACGAAGGTTTTTCTGGAGGAGAAAAGAAGCGTAACGAAATCTTTCAAATGGCAATGTTAGAGCCTAAATTAGCCATTTTAGATGAAACAGATTCTGGTTTAGATATTGATGCTTTGCGCATTGTTGCCAACGGAGTAAACAAACTAAAGTCTAAAGACAACGCTGTAATTGTTATTACACACTACCAGCGTTTATTAGAATATATCGTACCAGATTTTGTACATGTTTTACACGATGGAAAAATTGTAAAAACAGGTGATGCTTCTTTGGCTTTAGAGTTAGAAGCGAAGGGATATGACTGGATTAAAGAATTGGTGTAAAATTAGTTAATAGTAGCAGTATGCAGTTTCTAAAACTGATTACTGAAACTGAAAACTGAAAACTGAAAAAATGGAATTAAAAGATAAATTATTATCATCATACGTGGCGTTTGAAAACGACATAGATACAAATTCGGACATACACGAAATTCGTTCAGAAGCGTTTAAAAATTTTGAAGATTTAGGCTTTCCTACTAAAAAACTGGAAGCTTGGAAATACACTTCTTTAAACGCTGTTCTAAAGCATGATTATAGCTTGTTCCCTAGCAAAGGAAACTCGATTCAATTGTCTGATGTACAAAAATATTTTATACACGATATAGATACTTATAAACTTGTCTTTATTGATGGAAAATATAGTTCTTTCTTATCGGAAACTACACACGATACTTTTGATGTTTGCTTAATGTCTACGGCATTAACAAAACCTAAATACAAAGCTGTTATTGAAAACTATTTCAATAAAATAGCTAAAAAAGACAATCTAACATCTTTAAATACCGCATTTGCAAGCGAAGGTGCTTACATCTATATTCCTAGAAATGTAGAGGTAGAAAAGCCAATTCAAATCATCAACTTTACTACAGGTTCTGAGGCTGCAACAATGATGCAACCGAGAAACTTAATTGTAGTTGAGCAAAATGCACATGTTCAAATTATAGAACGTCATCAAAGTTTAACTTCAAACCCTGTTTTAACAAATGCGGTTACCGAAGTTTTTGCTGCAAAAGATGCTACGGTAGATATATATAAGATTCAAAATGATGACATTCGTGCTTCACTAGTAGACAATTCTTATATCGAACAAAAATCGAATAGTGTTGTTTCTGTGCATACTTTCTCTTTCGGAGGAAATATTACAAGAAACAATTTAAACTTTTATCAAAGAGGAGAACACATCGATTCTATCTTAAAAGGGATTACTATTCTTGAAGGAAAACAACATGTAGATCATCACACATTAGTGCATCACATAGAACCAAATTGTGAAAGTCATCAAGATTATAAAGGGATTTATGACGAACGTTCTACAGGTGTATTTAACGGTAAGGTTGTCGTTGACAAAGAAGCGCAGAAAACCAACGCGTATCAAAAAAGCAACAATGTTTTACTTAGTGATAAAGCCACTATTAATGCAAAACCTCAACTAGAAATTTTTGCAGATGATGTAAAATGTTCTCACGGTTGTACCATTGGTCAATTAGATGATGATGCTTTATTTTACATGCAACAGCGTGGAATTCCAGAGAAAGAAGGAAGAGCATTGTTAATGTTTGCTTTTGCGAATACCGTTTTAGAAAGTGTAAAAATACCAGAAGTAAAACAACGTATTGCTAAATTAATTGCGAATAAATTAAATGTAAAAATCGGCTTCGATTTATAAGATATTAATTTTTTTGTAAGATATAAACCACGCTCCTAAAACTTAGGAATGCGTGGTTTTTTTATACTATTATTTTAAATCAATAGACTCCAAAACCCCTTTTAAAAATACATTTTCATCAAACCCAGACAAGCCAAAGCGCACAATTACCAACTCTTCATCTGGTAAAACATATACTCTTTGGCCTTGATAGCCGTCTGCAAAATACATGTTTTTTGGAACATCTTTAAATTGCTTTTCTGCATTTAACCAAAATTGTGCACCGTAGGTTCCGTTTGAAGTTGGCGTTGGGGTTGTTACATAATCTACCCATTTTTTAGTGAATAATTCTTGTCCATTCCAGTTGCCATTGTGCAAGTATAATAGTCCGAATTTTGCCCAATCTCTAGCAGTTGCCCAAGCGTAGGAAGAAGCAACATAATTTCCTGCCAAATCTGTTTCCACCACCATAGAATTCATCCCAATTTTATCAATGAAGTCTGTATACCAAAAATCTAAATATTCTTGATGCGTTTTAAACTGGTCTCTTAAAATTCCAGATAATAAATTTGAGGTTCCAGAGGAGTAATTCCAAGAAGCATTTGTTTTAGATTGCAAAGGTTTTTCTGCTTGCATCTTTGTCATATCTCTCTCTAAGAATAACATTTTTGTAGCGTCAGAAATTTCATCATAATTTTCATCCCATTCTAAACCAGAATTCATTTGTAATAAATTGTTAATGGTTATGTTTTTACGGGCGTCCTTTTGCCAAGAAGCAATGGGTGCTTTGTTTTGTATGTCTATTTTATTTTGATGTGCTAAGACGCCAAAAACAGTACTCATAAGGCTTTTAGTCATAGACCAACCTAAAATTCTAGAATCCTTATCAAAACCATCTGCATATTTTTCTAGTATCATTTGATCTTTATAGATAACAACAACAGCTCTAGATTTGTTTCTTCCAAAGATGGCACCAACCGTTTCATTTAGACTCGTGTAATTGATGTTCGTAAAAACAGTATCTTTTTGTGGTGCATTTCCATAAGGAAAAGGAGTACTATTGTTTGCTTTCAATCTTTTAGGAACTAAATAAGAAGCAGTTTCATCACGCGCATCTATCGTTAAAACAGCACCCAAACCCACTCTATAAATTGCTTTCCGATTTAATAAACCAAATGCAGAAGAAGTTGCCCACTTGTTTTCAATATCAATAGCATCTGTTGCTAAATTAACTGGTGAGAAATTATTATCTGTTGTATCTGTAAACTTTAAAGTTCTTTCACCTAGAAAAGCAGAAGAAGCTGTGTTTTTTGCAGAATATCCTGCTAAAATATTCAATTTTGGATAATTGAAAATTACCACAACAATCAAAAATACGGTAATAAGTAGTAAAATTCGTTTCAATGTTTTCATAAGAAATATAGTTTAATGATGTAAAAATAAGAAAATCATATTCAGTTTATGAAAACTTTAAAAATGCAAGCTTTATCTTTGTAACTAAATATGATTTGTATGATTAATGTTGATAAAATTCGCGAAGATTTCCCTATTCTAAAAAGAACGGTACATGGAAAGCCCTTAGTATATTTTGATAATGCAGCAACCTCACAAACACCCCAAGTTGTCATTGATGCAATTGTAGATTATTATAGCAATTACAACTCAAATATTCATAGAGGTGTGCATACTTTAAGTCAGGAAGCTACAGATAAATACGAAGAAGCACGTATTAAGGTACAACACCATTTTAATGCAAAAGAGGCCTATGAAATTATTCTAACTTCTGGTACCACTAATAGTATCAATATTATTGCTGCTGGTTTTGCTTCTATACTTCAAAAAGGAGACGAAATTATTGTTTCTGCTTTAGAACACCACTCTAACATTGTGCCTTGGCAAATGCTATGCGAAAAAACGGGTGCTATTTTAAAGGTAATTCCGATGTTAACAGACGGTTCTTTGAATATGGATGCCTACCACGATTTGGTCAATGAAAAGACAAAATTAGTTTTTTGTAATCATGTTTCTAATGCCTTAGGAACAGTAAACCCTGTGGAAGAAATTATTGCAAAAGCACATCAATATAATGCTGCTGTTTTACTAGATGGGGCACAAGCAACGCCTCACATAAAACCAGATGTACAAGCTTTAGATGTAGATTTCTATGTAGCGTCTGCTCATAAATTATGCGGCCCAACCGGAGTTGGTATGTTATATGGAAAAGAAAAATGGTTGCAAATATTACCGCCTTATGAAGGTGGAGGTGAAATGATTGCTACTGTTTCTTTTGAGAAAACAACCTATGCGGGCTTGCCTCACAAATTTGAAGCAGGTACCCCTAATATTTGTGGTGGTATTGCTTTTGGTGCTGGTTTGGATTATATGAATGCCGTGGGCTTTGAGAACATTGCTGCATATGAACACAAGCTTTTAGAATACGGAACACAAGAGTTATTGAAAATTGAAGGGTTGAAAATATATGGCACTACGGCTAAAAAGACGGCTGTAATTTCTTTTAACGTAGGCGGAATTCATCCGTATGACATTGGAGCAATTTTAGATAAACTTGGTGTAGCGGTTAGAACAGGGCATCATTGTGCACAGCCAATTATGGATTTCTATCAAATTCCTGGAACTGTTAGAGCTTCTTTTTCTTTTTACAATACCAAAGAAGAAATAGACATTTTAGTAAGTGGCGTAAAAAGAGCTGTTCGAATGCTTTCTTAAGTTCTTAAAAAAATAAAGACAATAAAAAAGGTTGCGCAAATTGCGCAACCTTTTTTATTATATTAAAAGTTGTTTTTTAATTATCTTAACATAGCAGAGTAGTTTGTTGGATAATCTCCTGCTTTTGCCAAGCCATTTGTAGCTGTAGAAAAGTTAGAACCAAATGCTACATCCATAGCTGCTAAAATTTTATTAGCCATAAGTGCATATCCTCTTGCTGTTAAATGAACACCATCTAAACTTACCAAACCACCAGTAACTAAATTTGTAGTCATTGTATAATTGTCGAACTGAATTCCTGAAGAAGCTTCCGTTAAAACACCTTTAAAATCTACCAAAGCAATGTTTGGGTTTGAAGCTGCAACAGCAGCTATTGTTGTATTATAAGCATCTGTAGCTGTTCTAATTGCCAGTTGTTCTTGTGGCGTTAAAACCCATTGATCTCCTAAAGGCACCGCAACTCCATTAATACTTCCAGGATTGTTAGGATCTGCTAATGTTCCTATAAATGCAGAACCCGCTAGTAGTAATAAATCGTCTGCAGTAGCTTGTCTCATGCTAATTAAGCCTGGGTTAATTGCTGTTAAATCTGTAAGATCTTCATCCATTATAACAACAGCATTCTGTCCTGCAGCAAAAGAAATCGTTCTTTTTGCTATTTCAGCATCCGCCATTTCTTGTGTCATCGGTGAAACCGCAACTAAATAAGCAAAAGCTTGTTGAATTCCTCCGTTATACGCTGCATAAGCATTGCTTACAAAGCTTGCTGTTCCTGCATCTAAAGGTATTGGGTTGTGCGGCACTGTTGTAAAATTAGCTAAATCTGTAATATAAGGTACATTTGCAACCACTCCTTTTGCTCCGTTTGCAGTTAAAGCAGTAACCATACCGCTAAAAACACTTGCAAAAACATTCGGATTTGTAATGTCATTTCCTCCATAATTGGCAGGATTTAAATTATCTGCTGTATTTGGACTTCTATCTACTCCTGAACCCCCAGAAAGGGCATATCCTAAAACGTCATTTCCTCCAATTTCTGATAAAGTAAAAAATGTTGGGTTTGTTGCCAAAGCATCTCCCATTACAGAAGCTGCCGGGCTAGAAGCCATTCTACCAAAATAAGGGTTCAAAGCTCCATAACCAGGAACACCTAAATGAAAACTTTTAGCACCTGGAGCACCAAAGTTATGAAACGGACCACTAAGAACAGTTGTTAGCTCTGTTGTTGGCATAGCAGGTAATCTTGCTGGCCCAGCCCCATTAAAGTAAAATCTCGGTGGCTGAACTGCTGTTCCACCATAAACCAATCCTCCAATATTATCATTCATTAAAGGTTGGTTAAATTCTGTACCAAACTTCCCTGCCAAAATATTTGGAAATGAGTTTTCTTGCGCTGCTTTAAACATCGCTCCATCTGTATACCCTGCAGTAAAAGAAGCACCAACGGAAATATATGTAGAGAAATCTAAACCATTTTTGTTTAAAGCTACTTCTGGAATAACTTCTGCTTCTATAACATCTAATTCATTGTTTACATCACAAGAGGCAACACCAATTGATAAAAGAAGTAAACCTATATATTTATAATTTTTCATAAAATATGTTGTTAATTATTAATTGTTGATTGTCCAAGATAAGTAGTACTGAGAACCTATTGCTCCAATACCCGGTGCACTTAAATACTCTTGTCCTGTTAAGTTAGCGCCTCCTAATTTAAAAATAGATTTCATTGATGGAACGCTATAGTTAATTTGAGCATCTAAAATAGTTCTTCCTTTAATGGTCGCATCTACAAAAGTAGATTCCCATGTATATTCATCTTGCCATCTTGCATTAAAATTGAAACCAAAGTTTTTAAATAGATCTGTTTTACCAAATTGTAATTTAACCTTGTGCTCTGGTGTATTAAACCCAGCTTCAAAATCTGGATTTGATGCTTGGTCAAACTCAAATTTAGCTAACGTATAATTTAGACCTAAATCAAAGCCATCTAAAATTTTTGTATTTAAACCGATAGTTGCACCATAAGAATTAATATCTGCTGTAGAATTGCTGTACAATTGAAATACTTTAACACCTGATGAATAAGGTACAAGAACATTTGTATTTGCAATAAAATCTTCATATTGATTATAGTATACGCTTAAATCTACTGTTACTCTTTGCGAGCCTGCATTTACCAAACCTCTATAACCTACCTCATAAGCGGTTACTTTTTCTGGTTTCACAAATCCTACGTCTGCTCTTTCTGTTCCTCCACTTGATATTGTTAAAGCGGTTGCATAAACATCTCTACCTGTTATTGTAGTACCGTCTTCAAAAGTTGTACTAAACCTGTCTAAGTTGTCTTCAACACCACCCAATAAAATTGCACTACCAACATCTAAACCAATGTATTGATCTTGTGTTGTTGGATTTCTAAATCCTGTTTGAAAAGACGCTCTAAAATTTTGGTTTTTATTGTCTCCAGCTGCATATGCAAATGAAACTCTTGGAGAGATATTACCATCAAAATTTTGTGCTTTGTCATAACGGAAAGAAGCTGTTACTTTTAAACGCTCTTCATCAAGAAAACTCTTTTGTACCTGAGTATAAACACCAAACTCGTCATAATTAATAGGACCGTCTACATCTGTAAAAATATTTCCAAAAGAATTTAAAGAGTACCTTCTATAAGAACCCCCTACTTGAATTTCTGCGAAATCTATAACGTCTTGAAAATTATAGTTTGCATCTGCATGGTATAGTTTCGTTTCATCTCTAAATTTTGCCCCTGTTATTAAATCTGGGTCTGAAGTAATTCTATCAAAAGCTTCTTTAAATTCTGCTGAACCTGGCTCAAATCTTCCTGCTTCTGCCGTTTGTCTTGCCACTGCATGCGCTTGGTCTGAATTTAAACCTCCTAAAGTTCCTTGTAAGTAAGCCCCTGTATATTGGCCAAACCATGTACTGTCATCTTTCCAAGCTCTGTTAATATTTAAAGCTGCAAATAGTGTATTATATGAATCTCCTGCGTTTTCTGCCGTAGTATACCCTCTTACAAAAAAGTTTTTACCTCTAACTTCTAATTTATGTTGCTGCATAAAAAAGTTTTTAATAGCATATTTCTGTCCTCCTAAATATTGCGTATCACCGGTACCTAATTTCGTATTCCAAATTACTTCTAAACGATCATCCCCAAAAGGACGGTAATTTAAAGAACCCCCAAATTTTATACTTTCTACACCGTAATCTATTAAATCTCTTTCATTATACCCCGTTCTACTAATGCTTTCACTTGGTATCAAAGCAGATGCTCCTCCAGGAATAAGGCCTAAACCCTCCAGCGTTTGTGCAACAGTTCTCATATTGGCAGAAGCTACATCTCCATAAACGTTTACACCGTTGTAGTTTCTGTCAGAATTTCTATCACCGGCAGCCAAATCACCACCTCTTGTATTTCTGTAATCTGTTGCAAACCAATCTGTACCCTCTAGTATAGAAAGAGTCGCTTTTGCTGCAAACTTATTAGAAAAGGCATATGCCATTCTAAGGTTAAAATCTGTAAACTCGTTGTTTCCTGCAGCTTCCTGACTTGTAATACCTCCTTTTAAAGAAACACTAATTCCTTGATCATCAAAAGCACTTTTACTTGTCATAAACATAATACCGTTAAAAGCATTTGCACCATATAGTGCAGAAGATGCTCCTGGCAATAACTCTACTGTTTTTACGTCTAATTCAGACATTCCTAGTAAATTACCCAAGGCAAAGTTTAATGCTGGAGAAGAATTATCCATTCCGTCTACCAATTGCATAAAACGTGTATTTGAAAAGGTTGCAAACCCTCTAGTGTTTACAGATTTAAATGTTAAACTGTTTGTGTTTACATCTACTCCTTTTAAATTTTCTAAACCATCATAAAAAGAAGGCGAAGAAGTGTTTTTAATGGCTCTACTATCTAACCTTTCTATTGTAACCGGCGACTCCATAATACGTTCTGGAGTTCTAGAAGCAGAAACCACAATTTCATCTAGTGAAGTTTCGTTTTCTGTTAAAGTTACATTAATTGTTTGCTTGTTTTCTGTTACGTCAACCCTCGTCATTTTATATCCTAGAACAGATATTTCTAATGTAAAAGGTGGTTTATCCACAACGTTTAAAACAAAATTTCCGTCAAAGTCTGTAGTAGTACCTACTGCTTTGTTTTCAACTTTAATGTTTGCACCCGGAAGTGTCTCTCCTGTCTTTGTGTCTTTAACAGTACCGTTTACAGTGGTTTGTGCAACCATTGTAACGCTACTAAAAGCTAAACATACAAAAAGTATAATTTTTTTTATCATAATTTAAATTGGTTTGTTAACTGTTATGCAAAATACAATTTTTTTTGAATATTATATATTTTCGTTAATAATTTTATGTTTTTAATAAAAAAGAGCGTTTTAATTGTAGTTTTCAAACATTTAAAAAAAACTTTTGTTTTAAAAGAAACTACTATAAATTGTACATTTGTTACCATAAATTCATTCCTTTTGAAAATAGTTAAAAATATTGCTAACTTTTCTACAGACGAAAAAACTTTTGTTACAATTGGTACCTTTGATGGTGTTCATTTTGGGCATCAGAAAATACTAGAAAAACTAGTTTCTGAAGCTAAAAAAGCGGGTAAAAAAGCAGTTTTATTAACTTTCTTTCCACACCCAAGAATGGTGCTGCAAAAAGAGGCAACGATAGAATTGATAAATACCATTGACGAACGCGCTCAACTTTTAGAAAAAACAGGTTTAGACTACTTAATTATTCACCCCTTTAGCAAAGCCTTCTCTAAAACAACCGCTTTAGAATTTGTGAGAGATGTTTTAGTGAATACGTTTAATATTTCGAAGTTAATTATTGGGTATGATCATCATTTTGGGAAAAATAGAGAAGGAAATATCGAGCAATTAACAGAATACAGTCTGTTATACAATTTTGTTGTAGAAGAAATTCCAGCACAAGATATTGACGATGTTTCTGTAAGTTCTACTAAAATACGTCGTGCATTGGCAGGCGGAAACTTAAAAACCGCCAATAATTATCTAGGCTATAATTTTATGCTCAATGGTTTTGTTGTAAATGGAAAAAAATTGGGTGGAACCATTGGATACCCCACCGCAAACATTCATATTAAAGAAGACTACAAACTCATACCAAAAATGGGGGTGTACGTTGTAAAGTCTTTTCTAGGAACTAAAACTGTTTTTGGGATGATGAATATTGGAAACAGGCCTACTGTTAACGGAAAACACCAAACCATAGAGGTTCATTTTTTTGACTTTGAAAGTGATTTATATAGCCATCATTTAACTGTTGAACTGATTTATTTTCTTCGTGAAGAGCATAAGTTTAATTCTGTAGAGCTTTTAATTCTTCAACTTCAAAAAGATGAAATAACTGCACGTCTCTACATTCAAAAGAACCTTTAAAATTTACAAGAATTTCAAGAATTAAAAACGAGTACTGTTGTATTCTTTTTATTCCCCTGTACGCTCATTTTTTATTATTGATTTTACTGTAATTCAAAATCACAAATTATATATTTGCATTTCATAATTCTTATAAAATATGTTACAAGTACAATTTATTAGAGAAAATAAAGCCGTTGTTTTAACGGGCTTAGCTAAACGTAATTTTGCAGACGCAGAAACCATTGTCTCGGAAGTTTTAACTGCGGACGAAAACAGAAGAGCTACGCAGGTCTCTATGGACGATATTTTAGCTGAATCTAACAAGTTGTCAAAAGAAATTGGTGGGTTTTATAAATCTGGTGAAGTACAAAAAGCAACTCTTTTAAAAGAAAAAACAAGCCAGCTAAAAGAGCAATCTAAAGAGTTGGCAGAAAAGTTAACTGGTTTTACAGACGAATTACAAAACTTATTATATCAGCTACCAAACATTCCACATACTTCGGTACAGCCAGGAAAGGCTGAAGAAGACAATGAAAATATTTTTAGTGAAGGAATAATTCCAGAATTAGGTGAAAATGCATTACCACACTGGGAACTTGCAAAAAAATATGATATTATAGATTTTGAATTAGGCACTAAGATTACAGGTGCTGGTTTTCCTGTTTATAAAGGAAAAGGAGCGCGATTACAACGTGCTTTAATCAATTATTTTTTAGATAAAAATATAGAAGCTGGCTATAAGGAATACCAAGTTCCACATTTGGTAAATACCGAATCTGCAACGGCAACAGGACAATTGCCAGACAAAGAGGGACAAATGTATCATTCTAATGAAGACGATTTATATTTAATTCCGACAGCTGAAGTACCCCTTACAAATATGTTTCGTGGCAACTTAGTCCAAGAATCAGACTTCCCTATTTGTTGCACAGGTTATACCCCTTGTTTTAGAAGAGAGGCAGGTAGTTATGGCGCACATGTTAGAGGTTTAAATAGATTACATCAATTTGATAAAGTAGAAATTGTTAGAATTGAGCACCCAGAAAATTCTTACCAAGCCTTAGACGGAATGGTAGAACACATCAAAAATATTTTAAGAGAACTGAAATTACCCTACAGGATTTTGCGTTTGTGTGGCGGTGATACTGGTTTTACAGCAGCTTTAACGTTCGATTTTGAATTATTTTCTACGGCTCAAGACCGTTGGTTAGAAATTAGTTCTGCCTCTAATTTTGAAGCTTTTCAAGCGAACAGATTAAAACTTCGTTTTAAAAATAAAGAAGGAAAAAGTGAATTTGCACACACCTTAAATGGAAGTTCTTTGGCCTTACCAAGGGTGTTGGCAGGAATTTTAGAAAACTACCAAACAGCAAACGGAATTAAAATACCAGACGTATTAGTGCCTTATTGCGGATTTAATATGATTGAATAATTTTAAATATGAAGTTCCAATTCTAAATTTTATAAAAAATAATAGCCTTTCCTTTTGGAGAATATCGAAAAAAACCACGACCCTTTTAATTTGAAACCACAGCAATCATAAGATTCTTGTATTTATTCATTGCAACAAGTGAATTTAAGTAGGCACTTATTTGTCCGTTTTTCATAAAGGCTACAGCATTCTTTTTTTCAGTTTCGTATTGTATATAAAAAGTATTCATCATCTTATCATGTGCTTGGTTATTTCTCTAAAGACAAATTTTGTGCCAAAATGTTACAGCAAATAATTCAAATACAATTGGTTTCATAATAATTTAACATATATCTTAATTATCTTTGATTTTAATGATAAGAATATTTCTACTTGTTTTTCTGCTAACTAATGGTTTCTGTGTTGCTCAAAACCCAACACAAGAAACAGCTCAAAACGAGTACCTCTTAGCAGAAAACTATTACCGTGAAGGTGCTTATGAAAAAGCAACCCAGCTTTATAAAAAGTTATACAACAGCAGTCCTTTTAACACTACATACTTAAGTCGATTAATTTCTTGCTACCAAGAAACCGGTGCATTTTTAATCGCTGAAAACTTACTAAAAAGTAACATCAAAGCAAATAAGGACCAAGCTTATTTATATGTTTATTTAGGTTATAATTTTGAAAAACAACAACAAAAAGAAAAAGCAACATTAAATTACAATCTTGCACTAAGTTCTTTGGATAAGCGTCCTACTTATGCAGCTAACGTTGGACAACTTTTTAAAGAATACAACTTATTAGACAATGCTATTTTAGCTTATGAAAAGGCAATGAAGCTCAACAAAAATGCCAATTATAATTTTCAAATTGCACAAATTTATGGTGAAAAGGGCGACTATAAAAAAATGTTTGAATCTTATATTGACCTTGTTGATAAAAATGAGCGATACTTTAGCTTAATTCAACGCTATGCCAGCAAATACATTACAGAAGATGCTGAAAATGAAGCAAATATTCTATTTAGAAAAACACTTTTAAGGAAGTCTGCTAGCAATCCAAAAGAAGTATGGAATGTATTATTAAGTTGGTTGTTTACACAACAAAAAGAGTATGCCAAAGCACTCACCCAAGAAAAAGCATTATTCCAGAGAAAGCCAGATGATTTAGGCGCCATACTTACCATTGGAAAAATAGCTTTTGAAGACAGTTCTTTTAACGCATCTATGCAATGTTTCAATTTTATTATTGAAAATTCAAACGCCAAAAACGAACTAATTAATGCCAATTTATATCTAATTAAAATTGCAATAGCTACTAAAAACCCAGAAACAGAAAGTTTGTTTGAAAGTGTCTTTAAGCAATATGGCAAGGATACGGCTACCCTAAAAATACAAGTAGCCTATGCCACATTTTTAACCTTCTCTGAAAATAAACCAGAGGAAGCAATTGTTGTTTTAACGGAAGCACTTTCTTATGCTAACTCTAAATTTGACAAAGCAAGTATTCAATTAAAGTTAGGCGATGTTCTTGTCTTTACTGGTAAATTTAATAAGGCACTTATTTACTTTTCGCAAATACAAACACAGTTAAAAAACCACGAATTAGGACAAGAAGCGCGTTTTAAAGTAGCACAAACTAGTTATTTTAAGGGCGATTTTGATTGGGCCAAGGCACAGCTAAAAATACTTAAAAGTTCTACGACACAGTTAATTGCAAATGATGCTGTTGCCTTGTATTTAAAAATATCAGACAATGAACCTGTAGATTCTATTCCGTCTGGTTTAAAACAATTGGCAAACGCAGAGCTGCTGGCTTTTCAAAATAAAAATACTGCAGCGTTAGCTATATTAGATAATTTATTCCTCAAAAAAGGGGTGTTTGTAAACGGCTTAATTCCTGGTAATGTCCTCTACGATGATGTGCTTTTTTTTAAAGCAAAACTGCTCATAAAGCAAGAAAAGTATGAAGAAGCGCTGGTAAGTTTACTTAAAATTATAACGGCAGATAATCAAGGGTTTTTAACCGATGACATTTATTTCATGTTGGCAGAAATGTATCAGAATAACTTAAATAATACTGAAAAAGCAAAAGAATATTATCAGAAAATAATTTTTGACCATCCTTCTAGTATTTACTTAGTAGATGCTAGAAAAAAATACAGAAAACTAAGAGGGGATGCGTTATAGTGGACTATAAAGAGGAGCCGACAGACCACCTACAAAAATTTCAAAACCTTTCAGGAAACAACGAAACACTAACTACTACCACATGTACATATACAACGTAACTGTAAATATTGATGCCGCTGCCCATGATGCGTGGCTAAACTGGATTGAAGTTCATATTAAAGAAGTTCTAAATACGGGTAGATTCACCTCCGCAAAACTTACAGAAGTTTTGGTTGAAGAAGAAATGGGAGGCAAAACCTACTCTATCCAATATACTGCAAATACAAGAGAAGATTTAGACAACTACTATAAATTTGATGCTCCTAATTTACGTTCAGAAGGGCTGAAAAAATTTGCAGATAAGATGCTCACCTTTAGAACTGAATTAAAAATTGTAAATAAATTTTACCCCACAAAGGGAAATAATTAATACTGCATTCTTTAAGGAAAGGAATCTAAATTTAAAACAACTTTTAGCTGCATCAGATTGATAAATACCCTTTTAATTATTGATGGAAGTTAATTTATATTTTTCATAATTAGAAACAAATATCATGTTCTTAATATTGTATTTCTGCCAAAAATTATGCAAAATTTAACTGTATCTTTGTTTTTAGAAGGATAAAAAACAAAGATTGTGTTTGTAAAAGCAAAAAAACATTTAGGGCAGCATTTCTTAACAGATGAAGGTATTGCAAAAGACATTGCAGATGCATTAACTGGCAACGGCTATGAAGACGTTTTAGAAATTGGTCCAGGAATGGGCGTTTTAACGAAGTATTTATTACAAAAAAAAGCAAAAGTTACGGTCATGGAGTTAGATAGAGAATCTGTTGCATACTTGCATGACACGTTTCCTTTAGAACATATAAAATTAGATACCTCAGCAGCACATTTTTCTGTTTTAGAGGGCGATTTTTTAAAGAAAGAAATACAAGAAATCTTTCAAAAAAAACAAGTCGCAATTATTGGTAATTTTCCTTATAATATTTCTACTCAAATTGTTTTTAAAGCAATAGAAAATAGAGAATTTGTGCCAGAATTTGCAGGAATGTTTCAGAAGGAAGTAGCCAAGAGAATTGCAGAAAAAGAAGGAAGTAAAGTGTACGGAATTTTATCTGTATTAACACAGGCTTTTTTCGACGTGGAATACCTTTTTACGGTTCCACCAACTGTTTTTAATCCACCACCAAAGGTAGATTCAGGAGTTATAAGGTTGGTTAGAAAGAAAGATTATTCGCTTCCTGTAGACGAAAAAATATTCTTTAGAGTTGTAAAAACAGCTTTTAATCAGCGTAGAAAAATGTTGCGTTCTAGTTTAAAGTCTTTCAATCTTTCGGAAACCTTAAAAGAAGACCCTGTATTTACAAAGCGACCAGAGCAACTTTCTGTGAAAGCTTTTATTTCTCTCACCCAAAAATTAATAGAAAATGGCATTTGAAATTACAGATGAGTTTCTCGAAAATCTAGTTGGTTTTATCTATGAAAACAACGATTCTAAAATAAAAGAACTCTTTGAAGAAATTCACTTTGCAGATATTGCTGAGGTTTTAGATGAGGTTAGTTTTGAGGAAGCTATTTATATTATAAAGCTTTTAGACAGCGAAAAAACATCCGAAGTTCTTACGGAACTAGATGAAGATACTCGTGAAAATATTTTAGAAAATTTATCGGCAAAAGAAATTGCAGAAGAAATTGGTGAAATGGATTCCGATGATGCTGCAGACATTATTGGAGAGCTTTCTCCAGAGCGTCAAAAACGGGTAATCAACGCTTTAAAAGACGACGAATTAGCTGCGGATATTAAGGAGTTATTATCTTACGGAGACAATACTGCCGGAGCTTTAATGGCAAAAGAACTGGTAAAAGTTTATGAAACTTGGACGGTTGCCGGTTGTATGCGTAGAATTAGAGGACAAGCACAAGAGGTTACAAGAGTACACTCTATTTACGTTGTGGACAAAGAAGATAAGTTGGTAGGGAGATTGTCTTTAAAAGATTTAATTATTGCCAAATCAGACCAAAAAATTGCAGACATTTCTAAAGCAAAAGTAGACGCCGTAAATGTGAATGAAGATGACGAGGAAGTTGCTAAAATAATGTTGAAATATGATTTAGAAGCAATTCCGGTGGTAGATGATAACAATGTTTTATTAGGAAGAATTACCATTGATGATATTGTAGATGTTTTAAAGGAAGAAGCAGACAAAGATTATCAAATGGCCGCTGGTTTAACGCAAGATGTAGATTCAGATGACAGTATTTTTGAATTGACAAAAGCACGTTTGCCCTGGCTGTTCTTAGGGTTAATAGGTGGTGTTGGTGCTTTTATAATTATGGAAGGATTTCAAGATGTATTTAGCAGGTATGCTTCTTTGTTCTTTTTTACACCTTTAATTGCTGCAATGGCAGGTAATGTGGGTGTACAGTCTTCTGCAATTATTGTGCAAGGTTTGGCAAACGATGATGTAAAAGGAAGTATCAATAGTAGACTTTTAAAAGAAATGCTTTTAGCTGCTTTAAACGGCGCTATCTTAGCACTCTTTCTATTTCTTTTTGTTTGGGCTTACGAAGGTAAGATAGATCTTGCCTTGGCAATCTCCGTCTCTTTAGTGGTTGTTATTATTATTGCGGGCTTAATTGGCACTTTTGTGCCTTTATTTTTAAATAAAAGAGGCATAGACCCTGCAATTGCAACAGGACCCTTTATTACTACTTCTAATGATATCTTTGGAATTTTAATTTACTTTATGATTGCTAAAATGATTTTAGGAATCTAAAAAAAACCTTTCTGAATAAACAGAAAGGTAGCTTTTCTTTAACCTTTAAAAACAAGCCCCCTAATTCTTGTTTTTGCAATTGTCCCAGTCTATACTTTATAGCAATACAAGGTATAGATACTACAAAAATAGGTTGAACAATAAGAAAGGTTGTGCGGTAAACCGCGCTTAAACATGCGGGTTTCCGCAACAAGAGTGTCAGTCTATAACTCCAAGCTCTTTTGCTTTTAAAATAAGGTCCGTGTTGTTAACGGCATTTAAATCTATTCTTAGACTTGCCAATTTACTTTCAATAGAGCGCAATTTAATCTTGGTTCCATCATTTTTTACAATTATCCCTTCTAAATTAGAGATTTTTGCATGATTGGGCAGCTCTTTTAAAATCTGAATAGCCACATCATCCATTTGAATCTGAACAATGTTTCTACGCATTATTTTTTGATGAATTTCGTGCGTGTAATAATATTCATTTTGCAATATTTTTTGCACTGCAAAACCAATTTCTCTCGCATCACAGTTGCTTTTTAATAAATAGGCATTTGGCTTTAAGTTACTAATTACATTATAAACTCTATTTGTTTCGGTGTGCCCCGTAATAACACCTATTTTAATAGCTATTTCATTTCTTCTAATCGCTTTTATAAGCTCTTCACCACCTTCTAAAATAGTTGCCTCTGTGCTATTGTCAAAACTTAAATCTGTGAATAAAATTTGAAAAGGAGCGCTCTTTTGATGTGTTTTTATCAGTCTAAAAGCAGCATCACAGTCCGTAGCTGTAACCACCTCAAAATAGCCTAACTCCTGCAAAGAACAAAGCAGGCCCTGTATTACCAATTGATGATCATCAACAATTAAAATTTTAATTCTATTTACCACTTTTAAAAATTTCTATATTTATTTTTGTTCCCTTTTGCAACGCAGTTTCAATGGTAAAAAGGCCATTAATTTCTTCGATGCGTTCTTGCATGTTTTTCAATCCAATTCCTGCTTTTTTTGAAGTAGTGTCAAACCCTTTTCCATTGTCTGAAATTGTTAAAAAGACAGCCTTTTTCGTTTCCTTAAACCTTAAAACAACTACTGATGCTTCTGCATGCTGCTTAGCGTTTTGCACACCCTCTCTAATCGCTAGAAACAACGTTCTTTTAATAACGTTGTTTACTTTTTGCCACTTTACATCATCAATTTCCTGAATTTTTATTCTAAAGTTAGGGTCAAATAAATCTGAAACTAAGTTAATTATTTGGTCTTTAAAAAGTACTTTTTCAAAACTTTCACTACTTAATTGGTGTGATAAATTTCGGATATTTTCTTTAATTATATGCAAGCTTTTAGCCGCCGCTGTTTGAGCCGTTTTTGTCAAACTTAAATGCAACATTCTAATATCTCCAGCAACCTCATCGTGCAAAGATTTTGCTATTTGTTGTCGTTCTTTCTCTCTAGATTCAATTTGCTGCATTTTGGACTTATAAATTAGTTTTTTCCTTCTAGCAGAAACAATACTATACCCGATAACAATAACTAAAAAACCGACACCAACAAGCAACCACGCAATCATTTTTTGCTGTCGTTGACTTTCTAAAGCCAATTGTTTTTTTGAGTTTTCTTGTTTTAAACTCGCGTTTTCCGCTTCCTTTTTTTCGGTTTCATACCGTACCTTGGTAAACCGGTTTTTTAAACTTCTTTCTCTTTTATAGAGGCTGTCATTTAATAGAATGCGCGCTTCTAAATACTGCCTTCCTTTTTCCCCTTTTACTAATCTAGATAAAAACAGCAGGTTTTCTAAATTTTTAGTGGGCGCACGGAGTTCTTTAGTGTTTTGTAATGCTTTCTCTGTATAAAATATGGCTTTCTTTTTATTATTATTAGAAGCATATAGCTCCCCAAGAAGAGAATAGGAATAGGTTAAACCTGTTTTATACCCTCTGTCTTTTCTAGATTTTAACACCTCTAAATATCCCTTTAAAGCTAATTTTTTATTTCCCAGCATAAAATGAGCGTAAGAAAACCCCTCTAAAGACGACTCATACCTATATACTTCTTTAAACTTTATGCTATCAGTGGAAAAACATTTCTCAAAATATTCTATAGCTTTTTTATAATTTCCTTCTGACTCATAGGTCTTCGCTAAATGTACATTTAGCCTTGCCCTTTCATATTTAAGTTTTACATTCGGAATTCTCTTCTGAAGCTCAAAGAATTTTAAATAATTTTTTCTAGCTTCTTCCTCTCTTTCTGTAGAAAATAAAACATTTGCCAATCTTTCATACAACAGGCCTGTAAAAAAAAACTCATCAAGAGGCTCTACCAAACGCAATCCTTCAATAACAGAGCTCTCACTGCCTGAAAAATCTTTCCCTCTATATTGTAGTGCTGCCATAGAAAGTAATCTTCTGGCGGCTTCAAGAGAATCTTTTAGCTGAATAGAAATGTTTTTAGATTTATGAAGGTAGTAAAAAGTACTGTCTGGTATTGATTGAATTTTAAAGAAAAGTGAACTAGAATAATACTGTTTTGCCAACACAGAAGAATCTTTAGTTTTAAGATAAAGCGCCCTTAATTTATTTTTAGTTAATGTTAAATTAGCAAGATCTTTGTTAAAATAACTTTTCATACCAAAATTAACATATGTAAATTTAAGTAATGAATCTATCTTCACTTTTTCTGCAAATAAAAAGGCTTTTGCGGGTATCTCTGGTTGTTTCGTTTTACTGTATTCATTTAAAAGAACAACAATAGAATCTCTTCCTTTATCATATGCTTTCTCTTGAGAAAATGCAGAAACATTTAAGAATAAAAAAAGAAAAAGAAAAGTATTTTGTGTAAAAATAAAACCGCTAATTTTTTCACAAGTCTTAGATTTCATCATAAAATTACAAATATTACAAGGGAGTCGAGTTTCATTGTAAAGAAATATATTCAGGGTTAAGATATGTATTATCTCATGGGAAAAAAAGTTTTATGGCATCTTCTGAAATAAATCCCACAAAACAATACCTGTAGTTACAGAAATATTCAATGAATGCTTGGTTCCTAGTTGCGGTATTTCTAAACAGATATCTGAAGCATTTACAACCTCTTGTTGCACACCTTTTACTTCATTACCCATTACAATGGCATACTTTTCATCTTTCTTTGGAAAAAAGTTGTTCAATTTTGTACTATTTTCTGCTTGTTCAACAGCCAATATTTTAACTTTTTCTTCTTTTAATCTTTTAATAAGCGTTAAGGTATCTTCTATGTATTCCCAAGCTACAGATTCTGTCGCGCCCAAAGCTGTTTTATGAATTTCTTTGTTAGGTGGTATTGCACAAATGCCACATAAATAAATTTTTTCTATCAAAAAAGCATCACTCGTTCTAAAAACAGAGCCTATATTATTTAAGCTTCTAATGTTATCTAAAACTACAATAATTGGCGTTTTTTTTACTGACTTAAATGCATCTACTGTAATTCTTTCTAGTTCGTTATTCTTTAATTTTCGCATACTTGTGGATAAGTTCATTATAAACCGCTACTGAATACTGGGTACTAATTTTTATCTTCGCAAAACTAACTTTAATTTTCTAAACTCTTGATAAAACCGAAACCAAAAAAGGTAACTCCTTTAATGAAACAATACAATGCCATCAAAACAAAGTATCCTGATGCAATGTTACTTTTTCGTGTAGGAGATTTTTACGAGACTTTTGGTGAGGACGCTAAAAAAGCGGCTGGTGTTTTAGGAATTACCTTAACTAAACGCGGTGCTGGTAGTGAAACAGAAACTGCTTTAGCAGGGTTTCCACATCATTCTTTAAACACCTATTTGCCAAAATTAGTAAAGGCGGGAATGCGTGTTGCCATTTGCGATCAATTAGAAGATCCAAAAATGACGAAGAACATCGTAAAGCGTGGTGTTACAGAGTTAATTACGCCAGGTGTTTCTTTAAATGATGAGGTTTTAC
>JBLHIE010000017.1:0-22142 GCA_047614925.1 Arenicella sp. | reverse complement strand
AGATCATTTTAGATCTTTAGAAAAAGATTTTCCAAACTTTAAATTCTATATCGCTTTATCAGATCCATTAGAAGTAGATAATTGGTCGGTTAAAAAAGATATCAATGACGAAGAAGGAGACGGTTTCATAGGTTTTATTCATAATTCTGTAATCGAAAACTATTTAGATCATCACGAGTCGCCAGAAGACATCGAATTGTACTTCTGTGGACCACCATTAATGAACAATGCTGTTCAGAAAATGGGCGAAGACTTTGGTTTGGCAGACGAGAATATTCGTTTCGATGACTTCGGAGGGTAGTCATTTTGAACGCATGTGAGAAATCTTAAGTATAAAAAAAAACCGATTTAGAAATGAATCGGTTTTTTTATGCAAATGAATAGTTTACTAATTGAATAGTGTTTCAATGGAATAGGTAGGCTCATTGTTTTCATATTCAAATAGCTTTGAATAGTCCATTACATTTGGTATGTTTTCTATGGCACACAAATGAGCCACAACTGCACACAAAGCATGGAATAATACCGTCTTGTTTCTTGGGTTTTGTGGTTTTTGATTGTAATGGC
Organism: Arenicella sp.; assembly: GCA_047614925.1. GTDB lineage: Bacteria > Bacteroidota > Bacteroidia > Flavobacteriales > Flavobacteriaceae > Polaribacter. Next base: position 21,575 of record JBLHIE010000017.1, on the reverse strand, counting down.
AAAGAGGCGTTTTAAAGCCACAAGCTTCTAGAAATATTTTTTCTATATGTAAGATTTCTAAAGGTGAATACCCATTAAAACGTCTCCCTAAATTTTGATGCACTCGGCCAACATAACTAAGCTGTAAAGAGCCATGTGTTTCAGAAAGATGTTTCCAACTATCATAATTATCTAAAATATTACCAACAGCACACGCCGCGCAATCTTCGGGGTTTAATTGATTATTATGAAAAGCTTCATATAATTTTACAAGTGCATTTTCTAACCTTTTTGGTGTTTTCATATCCTATATTTTGTATAATAATCTAATTTACCAATTATTTTAAAGCAAATCAAATAGATAACTGTTAAAGTCTTTATTTAGAAGCTGTAAAAATGACTAGTTTTGTATCTTAATTTTTTGGTAAATGTATTGGTGTTATTTATGTTTTATTTTGATTGCGGTATTTTTGTTCGTAGTATATTTTTTTCAAGAGAAATTTATTTTTCGCAATGGAGAAAGGATCTGCAGAGAATACCTATTTAAATTTCCAAATAATTTTGAAGAAATTTTTTTAAAAACAGCAGATGGAAGTAGTATCAATGCGCTTCATTTTAAATTAAAGAATCCCAAAGGTGTGGTACTGTTTTGCCACGGCAACAAAGGGAATTTAAAAAAATGGGGAGCAAAGGTCTCTTTTTTTTTAGAGTATAATTATGAAGTTGTCGTTTTCGATTATAGAAATTACGGTAAAAGTACCGGCAGTTTCAATGAAAGAAAAATGTACAATGACGCTTTGTTGGTCTATGACTATTTAAAATGCTCTTTTAAGGAAGAAACTATCATAGTATATGGTTTTTCTTTAGGGACCACCTTTGCTACACGAATTGCCGCAGTAAATAACCCGAAAGAATTGGTTTTAGAAGCACCCTTTTTTAATTTTAAAAAGGCTGCTCAATTTTATTCAAAATTTGTTCCTACTTTTTTGTTAAAATATAAGTTTCGAACAGCTGTAGACATTTTACAGGTAAATGCACCCATTAGTATTTTTCATGGCTCTAAAGACAAGATTACTTCTTTTGAAGATTCTAAAAAATTGTTTGCATTAAATACAGCAATAAATAACAGTTTCATTGCCATAGATGGCGGCACACACCATACCATTAGAGATGCTAAAATTTACAAAGAAAAGTTACAAGAAATTTTAAGGCGTTAGTGTTTTCTATGTGATATAAATTGTATTTTTGAATTCTTATAAATTGATATGAAGCGTTTAGAAAAGATTTTTAGGAAGAAAAAGTACATTCAAATTCCTCTAAAAAAAATAGCGACAAATCATTTAGAGTTAAAAGCAAAAATTAACGGAGTAAAAGGGCGTTTTATTTTAGACACAGGTGCCTCTAATTCTTGCGTAGGTTTTAATTCTATAGATAATTTTAAATTGATTGCAGAAGAGAGTGACACAAAAGCGGCAGGAGCAGGAGCAACAGATATGGAAACTCAAATCTCAAAAAATAATTCGCTAAAAATCGGAAAATGGGCAACGGCTAAATTCCATTTGATATTGTTTGATTTGTCTCACGTAAATACGGCTTTAACAGACCACAATGCAAAAGAGGTCGATGGTATTATCGGTGCAGATGTCCTCCAAAAAGCCAAAGCTTTTATAGATTACAATAAAAATGTTTTATATTTAAAAAAATCAAAAAAATAACCAATTAAAATCGTAAAAATGGAGTTGCAAAATCAGATAATGGATAAAATGAAGGAAGCAATGAAGGCGAAGGATGCAATTGCTTTGCAAGCTTTAAGAGCTGTAAAATCTGCTTTTTTATTGGCAAAAACTGCAACAGGAGTGCAGGAAGAATTAACAGAAGAACAAGAAATAAAAATCATACAGAAACAGGTAAAGCAGAGAAAAGACAGCGCTGCTATTTTTATTACACAAAATAGACAAGATTTGGCAGCTCCAGAATTAGCGGAAATAGCTGTTTTAGAACAATTTTTACCAGAAGCTTTATCTGAAGATGAAATTAAAAAGGTAGTACTTGCTACAATTACCAAGATGGGTGCTTCAGGAATGAAAGACATGAGTAAGGTAATGGGAGTTGTTTCTAATGAGCTTTCAGGAAAGGCAGATGGTAAAGTAATTGCTACTTTGGTAAAGCAATTATTAATGAGTTAATTTTTTTAAACAAACAAAGGCTCCATAGTTCAATTGGATAGAATATCAGGTTTCGACCCTGACGGTTGCAGGTTCGAGCCCTGCTGGAGTCACTTAATTAAAACCAATTACCTTTTGAAGGTAGTTGGTTTTTTTGTTGTTCAAAAATGGGATGGGTAGCATATTTTTGTGGAAGAAATTAAATCTACTTGGTGGTGCCATATGCCAAAGACAATTCAAAATAATTTAAAAAAAAGAGGGTAAGATTGCACCCTGCTTTTAAGCGATCAACATTCGTTTTACTAGAGAATCCAATGTAAATACATTTTACCTGAAATAAGCAGCATTCGTTTAGTTTTGTTATTTTTTTTTGTAAAAAACAACCTTTCTTATAGGTAGGAAAAAAACAATTTATTTCAATAGTATATGGTTCCATTAGAGTAAACCGATAAATTAAAACAAGCGTATTGCATATTAAAAAATGATTGGTAACTTGCAACTTAAATTCAGCAAATTGTATTTAAAAAAGTCTCTTCAAGTAATATGCTCCCTACTCCTCCTTTTTTTGTGTGTATTTCTACTGATATCTTATACTTCAGCAGCAAAAAACATAGCAGTAGTAGAAGAACAAACCCTTCCAGGACCGATAAAAGAAGCCCCCATTAACTTAATAGTTTATTACCCAGAACACACAACAAAAAAAGTAAGTTCTAAATTAGACTCTTTATTAAAGCGCATTCATAAAAGATACGATTTTCATGGTGCCATATTGGTAGCAAAAAACAAAAAAATAGTATATCAAAATCACATAGGAACTGCAGATTTTAAAAAGAAAACACTCTTAAATAAAGAGTCTGCATTTCAATTAGCTTCGGTAAGTAAACAGTTTACTGCGGCAGCTATAATGCTCTTAAATGAAAGAAATCTTGTCCAGCTTACAGATACTGTAAATAGCTATTTTCCAGATTTTCCTTACAAAGGCGTAACTATTAAAAACCTCTTAAATCATACAGCAGGCTTGCCAAAATATTTTTGGATTGCAGAGCACAAATGGCAGCAAGAAAAAGCACCAACCAACAGTGAAATGATGGATTTCTTACCCGCTAGTAATGTGCAGCGTTTTTTTAAATCTGGGCGTAATTTCGATTATTCTAATACGGGTTATTTTGTACTTGCATCTATTGTTGAAAAAGTTTCTGGCACTTCATTTAGTGCTTTTTTAGAAAAGAATATTTTTGAACCACTGCAAATGAAGCACTCGTACGTATATAGTTTTGAAAACGATTCTATTAAAGAAAATCAATTAGATGGCTATCGATTGTATAGAGGGTGGCGCCATATTAAAATACCTAGTACTGTAAATGACGCAATTGTTGGCGATAAAAATGTATATACTACTGCAGAAGATTTGTTTAAATGGACGCAAGGTTTAAATGCAGGAAATCTGCTAACTAAAGAATCTTTAGCGCTGATGTACTCTAAAGGAGAAACCGTATACGGAAGAAAAGTCCCTTATGGTTTTGGTTTTAGAATTGGTACGAAAGAAAAAAATAGCATTTATCATTACGGTAAGTGGAATGGTTTTAGTACCGGACTTACAACGTATTTAGAGGACGATTTAGTGGTTATTGTACTAGAACATACCAGTTATAATGCTTTGAAGTCGTTGAATAGAAAAATAAAGAATATTGTTACTAAGAATTTCGATATTTAATTTTTTTAAATAAACCTCAACTTCTAAATTCTAAAGATGTTGAGGTTTTTTTTACTAAATTAAATCTCCTTTTTCTATCGTATTATTTTTTTATAAATTTTAAATCAGAGCTATTTTCGTTAGAAGAAACTCTCAATATATAAACCCCTTTACTAAGGCCTTCTACATTTATAGAAATGTTTGGTTGTTGTTTACTTACTGAACTAAATATTTTTCTACCTGTTATATCATAAATTGAAATTTTATCAAGTATTAAACCTTTGGTAGTTTTAATATTTAATTCTGAAGCTACAGGATTCGGAGAGATGTAAAAATTAGTGTTAGATAAATTTGAAACTAAACTTAACGCACTGCCAATTAAAGTAATTGAATTGGCTTCTTTTCTGTAATACAAAACCTCTGGATTTCCTAAATTTCCATTGGGATCTGTTACTATTAGTTCAAATTTATAGTCTCCATCTGCCAATGTTGATAAATCTAAATTATCTAAACTAGTTGTTTCAGAGTTTAGAGCTCCTTGGAAGTCTAAAGACATTATTTTAGTGGATTTACCTGAAGCTGTATTTTCAATATTTAAATCATAAGTTCCACCAACATCCACAGATTCTACTACTACAGCTATAACAAAATCGTCTAAAGAACTTGTTCCGTCATTTTCTAGATTAGACTGACTATAATAGGAATTTGGCAGCACGGTATCTTTTGTATATTCCGCTGTTTTTGTTGCAACTAACTTGTCTTCCGTATCCGTAACTTGTATAGTTAACTTAATAACACCGTCTAAAACTCCTGCAGTATTTATAGAGCTTACAGAAATGCTATCAGTTTCAAAGACTCCTTCACCTCTTACAACATTACCTCCCATAAGACTATAAATAGTATATACATAATTAAGGCCTTCACATGGTTCGCAGCTCATAGAGGCTGTTATATTGTCTACATTATAGGTATTCACCACTTTATCTGTAATCGCTACCTCTAAAGGGACTGTTAATTCTATATCAGATTTAATAATATCAAAACGCACATATTCTACAAAAGAGTACCTTTCCCAGTTGGAGGCCTTATCCGCAATATATGCAGATGCCATACCCCACTCTCCGGGCGGAGATCCTACCGGTAGTGTTAAATCAAAATTATAAACAGTCCATTCATTATTATTTTCTCCGTCTTGGTTGCCATCTAAAAAGCTGGGGTAATTCATAGTGCCATTTCCTGTTTGAAAGCCATGTTCACCTCCTAAAGGGTCTCTTAGAACAAAATTCACTCCAGACACGCCTGATTCATAACCTTCAAAGTTAGATGTGTCTCTCGCTAATATTGAGATTTCCACACGTGTTTCCCCATTCGGTGCTTCTGGATTTGTTGGTTCTGCTGTAATTGTTATATTATTAATATCGATTTCTGGTTTTATTGTATCAGGATATAAAGTAGTTACATAGATACTATCTCTAACTTCTTTAAATATTTTATGTTTATTTTTTTCTGAGATAATAAAATCAGCGGTGTCTTTTACATGGTAAACTGTGGAACTATTTCCTGCCATATCTCCAATACCTTGGTTTGGAACAGCATACCAGCCAGACTGTAAATATTCATATATTAAAAAATAGTTTTCAAAGTATTTGATAGAATTAGGTCCATTATCCATATCTCTTTCTGCATCTATAATTGCATAACCATTTGCGTCTCTTGAATAGGTTTCGGTATGGTTTTCATTTGGTAAATTCACATTAATATCTAATCTACGAACCTGATTCTCGTCAAAAAATGATGAAGACATTTTTATTGCTCTCATTTCTGTACCATTTTCATCAAGAATCCCCGCATTACCGCCTGTTCTAAATTTATCAGTAACAATTTCGTGCTTAAAATCACCTTGATATACAGGAGGAAGTATATCTTCTAATGGGTTTTCTATATAGAGCTTCATTCCTACAGTTGAGGTGTTCTCGTATCGTGTATTTCCAACTGGATCACTTATACGAAAGCTCGCCATGGTCCAATAGCCACTTTTTGCTAATTTATTAAAAGTTGTTGTCCCTATTAAAACTGAATCTTGAGCCTGTCCATTTTCAGGGGATAGCTGAATATCTTGAATTGTTCCAATACTTGAGGCAAATCTTATATATCCAAAACTTGCACCGTCTATAGTAGGGTCTTTCGTATCTGAGTGTAAACTAGCTCGTATGGTTACTAGTTTATCTTCTTCAGATCCGCCAACAACATTTACTTCTATTTTGGTAACTTTACCTGGATAGGTGTAATCTGGAAATAAATTATAAACTGTAAAGGTTAAGTCTGCTCTTATTTGAGCAATATACCTTGTACCGTGCATGATACGATCTCTAATGAATTCATATTTTCTTACAGATACAGATAATAAAGCATCTGGATTTGTTAAATAGTAAGCAATAGATTCTGCCAAATCTTCATTTGGATCTTTTAAATGCGCATACGCAGAAACAACTTCGGTAGTATTGTAGGTAGACCAGCCACTTAATGTGGTAGGATCTAAAAACCAGCCGCCTAGCGCTGCCCAGTCATCTTTTAAGTTTTGATCAAAAGTATACGCCCATAAAAAATGTGCTTTTTCATGTAAAATTACTCTTCTAGTAAAATCTATGTTAGCACCAGAAAAAGCTATATCCATAAATTCAATCGTATTTCTTCCTGAAAAAGCAATTGCAGAAGCTCCTGGTAGCGCAGGGTCTGTTTGTCCATTAATTCTTCTTACCAAATATTTTAAGCCTTCTTGTTTGTGAAAACCTTCAGGAAGTTCTTCAAACATGGCTAATATTTCGAGTTTTTCTGAGTTAAAAAATTCTTGAAAATTGCTTGAGTCTTCACCCATGATGTTCTCTGTTTGCTCATTAGCTACCATGAATTCAACACCAAAACGCTCTCTGGCTAGCCAGGAGAGCACTTCATCATTATTCGCAAAATCTGTGATGAAATTTACAACTACATGATACAATTTTTTAGAAAAAAACTTTCCTCGAATACCATCTATAGTTACAATCTGAGGTTCTGCATATGTGAAAGCGCTTTGACTAACGGTTGCATAGGGCACTGACGTTGAATTATTTATAGTTAAATCATTGTCTTGCTCTAAATTAGTTAGCATAAATACACCACGTATATTTTCACCAGTTTCATAATCTAGACCATTTCTTTCACCGTATTTTCCGTAGGGTAAATTTGAAAACATTTTATACAATCTATAACTATCCTCTGAAGACCAAGGTTGTATCGAGTCTGATAAGATTACACCATATTCTGTTCTTAATTTTACCGCAGAAAAATCATCTGGCACCACAATAGAGTCGTTTAACACTACTATTTTTGCAGGCCCATTTACATATCTTTGTGTTGCATGACCAGCAGCACTTCCATCATCTTCCCAAGTATAATCATAATCAGCATCTGTAAGACCTGTTAGTGCAAAAGTTACACTAATATCTGTTGGCACTGTTACTACTTGTTGGGATGGATAAGTATACCCTGTCGCATCTAATTTAATCGCCCATTGGCCTTCTGTAAGATCAAAATCTACAACAGACGTTTCTGTATTATTATAGTTTGCCCACTTTTTTAGTAATATATCTGAAGATTTTTGTACAATTATTAGAATAGAATCTCCTTCTTTAATATTATCTATTTTAACTTTAAATGCATTCTGTGAAAAGAGTGAAAAACTAAAAAAAAGAGCTAAAAAAATAAGGGCTTTATTTATCATAATATTAATTTCGTTTTTTCAAAATTAATATTAAAAAATATATATTTTAGCCCATATTTAGCCCATATTTTTTTAAAAAAACTAAAATTTTATGAAGAATATTCAGAAGTTAATTCATCTGTAATTGAACCGTCTTCTAAGGTTTGGATAACACCCATAGCAGCCCTTTCTCCAGCAATCATAGCGGCATTTAAAGAAGCATTTAACAATTGATCTCCAGCTAAGAAAATGCTAGATTTCAACTTGGTTTCTGTGCTAGAAATTTCATATTGAAGATTTGTTAATTTTGGCAATGCTTTTTTAATTTGATATCTTTTTAAGAAAGTTACCTCAGCAATACCACATTTAGAATGCAGTTCTGCTATTACTTTTTCAACCAAGGTTTTTTCATCTAAGGGATGCTGCCGAACAATTGTTACCGATAACAATTCTTTTGTAGTTTTAGTTGAAGTAGCTACACTGGTGTGATAAAAAATATTATTTATGAGTGTATTTTCATCGGAGATTAATCCAATTAAAGGTTTGTTTATTACGCTCTTTTTAGTTTCAAAATATAAGGTATCGCAGCTTTTCCAGTCTGTTCCTTGGTTTTTTAAGTTTGAAATTAAAGCACTAGCATCTGTTGCAATAATGGTAATGTTACTTTCTAAAATACTTTCATCTTCTAAAATAATACGCCTGTCTTTTACTTCTTTTACAGGGGAATTGAATTTAAAATGAGTATTTATTAAGTTGCTTTTTAATTGATTGGGGATTGCTTGCATTCCTTCTTTTGGAATTACTGCCAAACCATTACCAAACATTTTGTAGACAAATTCAAACATTCTGCTAGAAGTTTCTAATTCGGTTTCTAGAAAAATTCCACTAAAAAAAGGTTTGAAAAAATCAGTGATTATTTCATCCGAAAAGCCAAAATCTTTTAAATATTGAAGTGTGGTTTTTTCTTCCGTTTGAAAAATAAGAGCATTCTTCTTTTTCTTTAAAAGAGCATTTAGCTTTAAAATTTTTACTTTATCGGCAAGAGTTCCAACAGAAGAAAGTAAGGTTGGAATTAATAAAGACAAACTGCGCAGTGGATCTCCAATCGTTTGTGCTTTTCCATTTTTAAAGAGCGTGGCTCCCGGTAAAAGTTGTTGTAAATCTAATTTATCGTAATCTAAATATTTTATTGCTGCGGGGTAGGAAGTAAGCAATACTTGAAATCCGTGGTCTAATGTATATCCTTTAAAAACATCTGATTTGACGCGTCCACCAACAGTGGCAGAAGCTTCTATAATTATGGGATGATAGCCATGATTTTCTAAAATTTGAGCAGCAATTAAACCGCTAATTCCTGCACCAATAATATGAATTTTATATGCTGATTTCTCCATTTTCAATTGCTTTTAATTTTTCTTTTTTCTTTAGGTAAGAAGCGACGATTCTTTGAACATCTCTGTTGTCTTTTTTAGGTTCCACAAAAAACTGAAAATCTTCTGGGTTTTCTAATTGCTCTGATTGTTGTGCATCTAAATATCCAATCCCTTTGTAGATTCCGTCTAAAATGAGTGCAAAACCAATTTCGTTTTTAGTTCTTCCTGTTTCTCTAATGACTAAGTTTTCGGCACCAATCCCAACGGACGCTATGGCTTCTTTTACTCTTTTATTATAGGATTCAACAGCTTCTTTGTCACAGCAGACACCCTTACATTCTTTAAGTTGGTAATGAAAACAACTAGAAACATTGGTTTGCAAATGGCAGTATTTAGGACACAATTCAAAGGTTTCACATAAGGTTTCTAAATGATGTCTGCATTCTGAAATAGAATAGTATTTCATAATAGCATTTGGGGCCAGTTTTAAACGATTGTACGCCAAATGTATGATGCCCTTTTGATCTTCATAAGAAAATAATCCAACAGCTTCTGCAGACTTTCTTTGTGCTCTATTAAACTTTGGATAGATGTGTTTTATTTCCGAGGACTCTAACAACAACGCCAGTAATTCACTCCCAGTTTTAGTGAAAGAAACATCTGCTGTTTCTAAACACATATTTTGTTCTTTTTTCTTTTTGTCGTAAAAGTGACTGATGACGCGTTGTTTTATATTGTTTGCTTTTCCTACATAAATAACCTCTTTCGCTAAATTTTTAAAGTAGTACACTCCAAAAGTTTCAGGCAATCTATCGATTACTATTTTGTCTAAAAGAGGCGGTAAAGTTGCTTGTCTCGATTTCGGATTTAAAAATGAATTGATGGTAAAATTATCATCTCTTAGAAGCAAACGCCTAAACAATTCTACAGTTGCTTCTGCATCTCCTTTTGCTCTGTGTCTGCCGTTTATAGGGATCTTCTCAGCAGTACAAATATTGCCCAAACTGTAAGAAGGTAAACCCGGAATGATCTTTCTTGTCAAACGAACAGTACAGAGTTTTTTTCGTTTAAAATCGAATCCTAGGCTTTTAAATTCTGCATGAATGATGTTGTAATCGAAGTTTACATTGTGTGCAACAAAAATAGTGCCTTTTGTAATTTCCGCTACTTTTTTTGCGATTTCATAGAATTTAGGTGCGTTTCTAACCATGGCATTGGTGATGCCCGTGAGGTTGGTGATAAATGCAGGAATGTTTTGTTCTGGATTTACAAGTGAAGTAAATTCATTAACAATTTTTTTTCCGTCGAAAATTAAGGCAGATATTTCCGTTATTTTCTGTCCTTTTGGTCCGTTTCCTGTGGTTTCTATATCTACAACTGCGTATAACAATTAGTTTACTAAGTTTTTGAGGTCCTCAATAGTTTCTGTTGGATTTTCAGCACCAAAAACATAGCTTCCTGCAACTAAAACATTTGCGCCCGCTTCAATTAAAGCATTCGCATTTTTATCGGTAACGCCTCCATCAATTTCTATCTGGCAATTTGATTCTGTAAAAGTTATCAATTGTCTTAATTGACTTACTTTTTTATAGGTGTTTTCTATGAAAGATTGTCCGCCAAAACCAGGATTCACACTCATGATACACACCAAGTCTAAGTCCGTAATTACATCTTCTAAAACTGAAATTGGAGTATGCGGATTTAAGGCAACACCAGCTTTCATTCCTGTAGCCTTTATGGCTTGAATGGTTCTGTGTAAATGTGGACAGGCTTCATAGTGTACCGTTAAAATGTGAGCTCCTAAATCTGCAAAAGTTTGAATGTATTGATCTGGATTTACAATCATTAAATGGACATCAATTGTTTTTTTAGCGTGTTTGGCAATCGCTTTTAAAACAGGCATTCCAAAAGAAATGTTTGGCACAAAAACACCATCCATAATATCTATATGAAACCAATCTGCTTCACTATTATTAACCATTTCGATGTCTCTTTGTAAATTGGCAAAGTCTGCCGCTAAAATTGAAGGTGCAATTAAGTTACTCATTTTTTTGAAGTTGAATTGTGTTTTGTTTTGGCAAAGATAATTAATTCGTTATTGTAAGTAGGAGTGCCAAAGTAATTTTTTCTTCTGGATTTAGTTTCTGTGTTCAGTCTCTCATTTGGTAGTTTCGGTTTGCCATTCAATCTATTTATTAAATATATAGACACATAGCGCAGTATTTTACTGAGTATTTAGAACGAAGTCTTATTTGCTTGTCCTTGCTGCTGTTAAAGAAGCAATCTTGTTTCTCCTGTTGGAAACTAGTATTTTTTAAAATATAAATTATGTTCACTTTCGCAATAAGCTTGTAAAAAAAAATAGCCCTGATTGAACGGTTTATTTGAGCTCTTACGATTTTTGGCGTGAAGCGATTCGTGAAAGCAAGAAATAGCGCTAAATAAAAAAACTCTCGAAAATAAATTCAAGAGTTTTTTATAAAATATTCATACTTATAATTTGTCAGTATCCAGCATGATTGAAATACTTAGAATGGTCTGCGACCATTAGCCCAGGTATGTCATTAAAATTTTAGATCTAGAAGTATGTTTTAGTCTTCTAATTGCTTTTTCTTTAATTTGACGGACACGTTCTCTTGTTAGATCGAATGTTTCCCCAATTTCTTCTAAGGTCATTGGTTGGTGTTCACCTAAACCAAAGTATAATTTTACAACATCTGCCTCTCTAGGAGTTAATGTTTCTAAAGCTCTATTGATTTCTATTCTTAGAGATTCGTGTAATAATTTTCTATCAGGATTTGGAGATTCTCCAGAGTTTAATACATCGTATAAGTTAGAATCTTCACCTTCAATCAAAGGAGCATCCATAGATACGTGACGGCCAGAATTCTTCATAGATTCCTTTACGTCATTCACCGTCATGTCTAGTTTCTTAGCAATTTCTTCCGCACTTGGTGGGCGCTCATTCTCTTGCTCTAAGAACGCATACATTTTGTTAATTTTATTGATAGAACCAATTTTATTTAACGGCAAACGTACAATTCTAGATTGTTCTGCTAAGGCTTGTAAGATCGATTGACGAATCCACCAAACAGCGTATGATATAAATTTAAAACCTCTTGTTTCATCAAAACGCTTTGCAGCTTTTATGAGCCCTAAGTTCCCTTCATTAATTAAATCGGGTAGTGTTAATCCTTGATTTTGATATTGTTTTGCAACAGATACCACAAATCTTAAATTCGCTTTTGTTAATTTCTCTAAGGCTCTTTGGTCACCTGCTTTAATAAGCTGTGCTAATTCTACCTCTTCATCTGCAGTAATTAAATCTACTTTTCCAATTTCCTGTAAATATTTGTCTAAAGACGCGGTTTCTCTATTGGTAACCTGCTTGGTAATTTTAAGTTGTCTCATGTATTCTAAGCAGTAAGCTTTTTTGGGATTAAAGAGGGCTTACAGATACTTATACGAGAGAAATCATAGTTATGTTACAAAAGAATTTTTTTTTTTGAAAAAGATTGTTTTTTTTACATTTGACAAGTAAAACAGCTTGTTTTTCTTTAAAATTTCTGTGTGGTGATATTTTCTTGGTCTATCAAATAGGGAAGAGGTTGCTATGAAGCTAAAAGTGAAAAGCGCAAGAACTGATACTGAAAAAGCTCATAAAATTTTAGGTATATGCTGTTTTTTAGAAAAGGACTTTAAACTTAAAGTAATGAAATTAGCGTATTAAATGCCGAGAACTGTTGGGTTATTCCTTGCCTTTTACAATAAAATTATTGCCTTCTAAAAAGTAATTTGCCCGCACCTTTAATTCTTCGTCGTAGTAGATGACCTCTTCTGGGAGTTTTTTAAGAAGGTAATTGCCCGTGTCCCAGTTTTTATTATTGTTTTCGTCTATGATTGCTCTTACAGTATAGGTGTTTGGTTGCAGTAAATTAAAAACAAGAGTTTCAGAAGTATTTATATACCTTCTTTCTATAATTTGATCATTCTCTTTTCCTGATAATAAATCGATAATTAGATATTTAGAAGCTGTATTTACCACATTTAAAGTAATTCTACCGTAGTCTTCTAACTCTTTTGTTTTAAAATTATAGTTTAGGCTGTCATTTTTGATATCATAAATATCAATAAAACTTCCTGGCAAAGCTTTTAGGCTGTATTTTTCTTGCTGTTTTTTTTCAAAAATAAAACCAATTTTATTTTCTTTCTTAGAGATGTAATTGGAGTAGTTCACCTTTACAGTATCTTTATCTATAAACACTATTTTACTGGTATCTATTTTTATAATAGGATTGTTGCTTTTGATGAAAAAAGTATCTCTTAAGTGCAATGTACTGCCTACAGAAGGTGTAATTTTTAAAGAGTCTAATTTATTTTTTCTAAATTTTACCGTAACGGTGTCTCGAAAAATATCATTCGAAACAATAAAGTTTAAAGAGTCTACCGCTATTGGCGTATGCCAATAATTTAAGGTGTCTTTGTCTATTTCGAACCGAGAGATGCTTTTAAAACTATCTGATACTTTCGATAATAATGCTACTTTTAAATCTTTAATTTTACCTTCAAATCCAAATTCAATTTTACCTTTAGAGACTTCTTTTGCTCTAACAAAACGGTAGGTTTGTATTTCTTTAAATAATTTTATCGGTTTTATGATGATACTGTCTTTTGGCAGTGTAATGGTCTCTGGATAAAAACCAATTTTATCAATTCTAGGGTCAAAAATATAATCGCTTGAGTTTTCTTCTAAAGCCAATAATAGATATTTGCCTTTTTTTAAATTGGTGAAATTAAATTTTGTGGTATCTAAAGCTGTAGTTACGTAATTGGGTTTTTGCCTGTAAATAATAGAATCTGTAAAAATACTATCTATTCGATACAATAAGATGTTGGTCTTTTCTGGTTTCTTATTTGTAAAAGCATTCGCTACAAAACCAGAAGTCTCTAAAGAATCTATATAGCTACCAGTAGAGAAAATATATTTAAAATTTTCTAACTTGTTGCTCTCATTATTGTCTTCAATAGCATTGCCAAAGTTGAAAATATAAGTCGTGTTTGCCGCTAAAGTATCTAAGATTTGAATCTTTAAAAACTTACTAGCAGTTCCTTGTGGCGTCACTAATAAAGGGTTTTTTAAAGGTGGCGAAACGATCAGTTGTTTGTTTAAATCTTTTAATTTGATAAATTCATTAAACTGAAGTCTTATTTCTTTACTGCGAAAGTTAATTGTTTTGTAAGGAGGGTTCGAGGTTACAAAAAGCGGAGCAAGTTCGTCTTTTGGTCCACCATCAGGTCTCCCTGTTCTTGCACAACTATATATGAAAGTAATAGAAAGTAGTAAAAAAAGCGTTTTATAAATGAATTTCACAAAAAGTAAATTTTATACAAATTAACAATATATTTTTCATTTTTGTACCACAAATTTTATTCTGTATACGCCATTGTTAAAACACTTATTTTAATATCTGGCGTTTTTAAAAGAGCTCGAGCACAAGCTTCTAATGTTGCACCGGTGGTAATTACATCATCTATAATTAATACGTGTTTTCCTTTAAATGGGGTGGTATTTGTAACTAAAAATTTTGTTTCTAAATCATTAAATCTTTCAAAACGAGCCTTTAAGGTTTGTGTTTTTGTAGACGATTGGCGCACTAAAATATCTTCAATAAAAGGAATGTTTAAATAGGTACTTAAGCATTCGCCAAATTTAGTGACTTGATTGTAGCCTCTAGTTTTCTTTCTTTTCAAATGAATTGGCACAGGAACAATTAAATCTACAGTAGAAAACTCTTTATTTTTCATCAATATTTCTCCAAGCCAATTCCCAAAAAAAATGCCAACGGCTTCATTTCCTTTGTACTTTAAATCGTGAATTAAGTTTTTTGTGATGCCTTCTTTTCGGAAAAGCAATAAAGAATAAGCTTTTTCTATGGTTACTCTTCCAAAGAAAATAGCGGAAACTTTGTTTTTTGTATAGCTGGTAAAATTGGTTAGTGGCAAATCATGCCTGCAAAATGTGCAAATTACTTTTTCATTTTGTAGTAATTGTTCGCTACAATTACTACAAATACTAGGATAGAAAAGATAAAATAAATCTTTTAAAAAGTTCATTTTTTTTTAAGTAGCGGTTCTTTCTAAAGATACTTTAATTTAATGATTTTTAGATGCTGTTGATAAAAGGCTAATTTCTTCCGTAATAAGCAGGAATTAAAAGCTTAAAATGAAACTATATTTTTCTTGAAAAATTTATGTAAACGTTTATCTTTGTCCTCATTATGGCAAAACAAGAAGATCACTTTAAAAAAGTATTATCGCATGCAAAAGAATACGGATATGTATTTCAATCATCTGAAATTTATGACGGATTAAGCGCGGTGTACGATTATGCTCAAAACGGAGTAGAGTTAAAGAAAAATATTAGAGATTATTGGTGGAAAGCAATGGTGCAAATGCATGAGAACATTGTAGGTATAGACGCATCCATTTTAATGCACCCAAAAACTTGGAAAGCATCTGGACATGTAGACGCATTTAACGACCCTTTAATTGATAATAAAGATTCTAAGAAACGTTACAGAGCAGATGTTTTAATTGAAGATTATTGCCTTAAGATTGAGGGAAAAATAGACAAAGAAGTGTCCAAAGCTTCAAAACGTTTTGGAGAATCCTTTAACAAAGAAGAGTTTCTTGCTACAAACGGTAGGGTTTTAGGATATCAAGAAAAAATTAGTGCTATTCTTGCGAGAATGGGGTCTTCTTTAGAAAAGGAAGATTTGGCAGATGTGAAGTTGCTAATTGAAGAGTTAGAAATTGCAGATCCTTTAACGGGGTCTAAAAACTGGACAGAGGTCAAGCAATTCAATCTAATGTTTGGAACACAAATTGGTGCTTCTGCAGACAGTTCTACCTTGGTGTATTTAAGACCAGAAACGGCACAAGGTATTTTTGTAAATTTCTTAAATGTACAAAAAACAGGTAGAATGAAAATTCCTTTCGGAATTGCACAAACAGGAAAAGCGTTTAGAAATGAGATTGTTGCAAGACAATTTATTTTTAGAATGCGCGAGTTTGAACAAATGGAAATGCAATTTTTTGTAAAACCAGGAACGCAGAAAGAATGGTACGATCAATGGAAAGCAACCCGCTTAAAATGGCACTTAAGTTTAGGTATGGGCGCAGAAAACTATCGTTTTCACGACCATGATAAACTAGCACATTATGCAGATGCAGCCGCAGATATAGAGTTTAAATTTCCTTTTGGGTTTAAAGAATTAGAAGGAATTCATTCAAGAACAGATTTCGATTTAAAAGCTCACGAAGAGCATTCTGGGAAGAAATTACAGTATTTTGACCACGAAGAAAATAAAAGTTACACCCCTTATGTGGTAGAGACTTCTATTGGTTTGGATAGAATGTTTTTAGCCGTTTTTTCTAATTCTTTACAAGAAGAAGCTTTAGAAAACGGAACCACAAGAACTGTCTTAAAGTTACCAGCAGTTTTAGCACCTTTTAAAGCGGCCATTTTTCCTTTAGTTAAAAAAGATGGTTTACCAGAAGTTGCCCGTAAGATCATGGATGATTTAAAATGGGATTTCAATGTTTTTTATGATGAAAAAGATGCTGTTGGTAAACGTTATAGAAGACAAGATGCTGCAGGAACACCTTTTTGTATTACAGTAGATCATGATTCTTTGGAAGATGCTTCTGTAACAATACGTCACAGAGATACCATGGAGCAAAAACGAGTTAAAATTTCGGAATTAAAAGGAATTATTGAGAAAGAGGTAGCAGTGAAAACTTGGTTACAGAAAATAGAGGCTTAATTATTTAATGAAGCCAAACAAAGTGTTGGAAGCCCTATAGGATTAATAACAACGCTTGTATTTATAATAAAAAAAGACCTCATAGATTTTTAAAATCTATGAGGTCTTTTTTTATAAAATAATGTACGTGTTTAAAAGTATCCCTTCGCTCTAATAATTTTTATTGAATTTTTTCGCATAAAAAATCCGTTAGAAAGTTTTCTAACGGATTTTTATTTGAAATATATGTATGTACAAGAGTGCTGTTTTTTCAAACTCACGTTGTGAGTTACATCATTCCTGGCATTCCACCACCACCCATTGGAGGCATTCCTCCAGCACTATCTTCTTTAATATCTATCAAAGCACATTCGGTAGTTAAAATCATACCAGCAACAGAAGCAGCATTTTCTAATGCGACTCTAGTTACTTTTTTAGGATCTATAATTCCAGCCTCTAACATATCTACATAGACATCATTTTTAGCATCATACCCAAAGTCTTTCTTCCCTTCTAAAACTTTGTTTAAAACAACAGAACCTTCACCACCTGCATTCTCAACAATAATTCTTAACGGAGCTTCAATTGCTTTATTAATAATCTGTACACCTGTACTTTCGTCTAAGTTTTCAGTAGTAATTTTTTCTAACACTTTTTTAGCACGCACTAAAGCAACACCACCACCAGCAACAATACCTTCTTCAACTGCAGCTCTCGTAGCATTTAAGGCATCATCAACTCTATCTTTCTTTTCTTTCATTTCTACTTCAGAAGCAGCACCAACATATAAAACCGCAACACCGCCAGCTAACTTCGCTAAACGCTCTTGTAATTTTTCTTTATCGTAGTCTGAAGTTGTTGTCTTTATTTGCGCTTTTATCTGATTTACTCTTGTTTTAATAGCTTCTGCATTTCCTGCACCATTTACAATGGTAGTATTGTCTTTATCTACAGTAATTGTTTCTGCCGTACCTAATAAATCTAAAGTTGCATTTTCTAATGAAAAACCTCTTTCTTCAGAAATTACAGTACCACCAGTTAAAATAGCGATGTCTTCTAACATTGCTTTTCTTCTGTCTCCAAAACCAGGAGCTTTTACAGCAGCAATTTTTAAACCACCACGTAATTTATTCACTACTAAAGTAGCCAATGCTTGTCCGTCTACATCTTCAGCAATAATTAACAAAGGTCTTCCAGCTTGAGAAACAGGCTCTAATATTGGAAGAATTTCTTGTAAGTTAGAAATCTTTTTGTCGAATAATAAAATATACGGATTTTCTAAATCTGCAATCATTTTATCTGCATCAGTAACAAAATAAGGAGATAAATACCCTCTATCAAATTGCATTCCTTCTACAACATCTACGTATGTTTCCATACCTTTTGCCTCTTCTACAGTAATCACACCTTCTTTTCCAACTTTAGAAAAAGCAGTAGCAATTAGCTCGCCAATGGTATTGTCATTATTTGCAGAAATTGCAGCAATTTGTTTTATTTTTTCTGAAGAATTACCAACTTTCTTAGCTTGTTTTTCTAAATCGGCAACAATTGCAGCAACTGCTTTGTCGATTCCACGTTTCAAATCCATAGGATTTGCACCAGCAGCAACATTTTTTAAACCTTCTTTTACAATTGCTTGAGCAAGAACGGTAGCCGTTGTTGTACCATCACCAGCCAAATCATTGGTTTTAGAAGCCACTTCCTTCACCATTTGAGCGCCCATATTTTCAAGCTCATCTTTCAGTTCAATTTCTTTTGCTACAGAAACACCATCTTTAGTTACGGTGGGTGCACCAAAAGATTTAGAAATAATTACATTTCTTCCTTTAGGACCTAATGTTACTTTTACTGCATTTGCTAAAGCATCTACTCCACGTTTTAATCCGTCTCTAGCGTCTATATCAAATTTTATATCTTTTGCCATTGTCTTTAAATTTTGCTTTTAGTTGTTAGCACTTAGCTTTTAACTAAAAAGAGTTGTTCATATTTTTTATTTTGCGAATGGCGAATAGCCAAAAGCGGAAGGTGAGTTATATAATCGCTAAAATGTCGCTTTCACGCATCATTAAATAATCTTTTCCTTCTAATTTTAAATCAGTTCCACCGTATTTACTATATAATACCGTATCTCCAATTTTAACAGTTAAAGGTTCGTCAATTTTACCATTTCCAACTGCAACAACAGTTCCTTGTTGTGGCTTTTCTTTAGCATTGTCTGGAATGATTAATCCAGAAGCTGTTTTTGTTTCTGCAGCTGCAGGTTCTACAAGAACTCTGTCTGCTAAAGGTTTAATGTTTAATCCCATTGTTATATGAATTTTATAATTAAATTAAATTTTACTTACCTATAATAAAGCAGTAATTATGCCACTATACTAAAACTGCCAATTCTTCTAGGAATGAATTTGAACATTCCTTTTTATGCAAAAAAAAATGCCAACGTGTCATTCACATTGGCATTTTAAGTTATTTCTAACAATTATTTATTATTATAAACTATCGTTAGTAGTTGTTGTAGGCGGCACAGGAGTTGTAGTTTCTATACCGTCTAAAGTATTATTTAACTCAAAATTATTATCTCCTGCTCTAGGAATTGCAAAATTTGCTAATAGTATTAAAGCAAACATAGCAATCGCTAAAGTCCAAGTTGTTCTGTCTAAAAAATTGTTTGTGTTTTGCACACCACCTAAAGATTGTGCTCCACCACCACCAAAAGAAGAAGATAACCCTCCACCTTTAGGATTTTGTACCATTACGATTAAGATTAATGCAATGGCTACAATCAAAATTATTACTAAAAAGGCTGTGTAACTCATAATTTATTTTTTTGTAAAATTTGTATTCTTTTAATTTGGTCTGCAAAGAAACCACTTTTTTCTGGATATTTCAAACTTAAAATTCTATAAGCTTGCGTTGCGTTTTCATACTTTTTTTGTTCTAAATAAACTTTTGCTAGCGTTTCTGTCATTAGGGCTGCATCTTGTTTATTTTTACTTACTGGGGCCGTATAGGCCTTCCCTTTTTCTAAAGCTGCTATTTTTGGGTTGTTCTGAATGAATTGGTCAATTAAGTCTCCTTTATTTAGCTGCGGTGCTGCTTGTTCTGTTTGTTTTTCTTTGTTTCTAACAATTGGTTTTTTTGTTGACAATTGCAGCCATTGGTTGAACGAATGATTTTCATCAGAAGAAAATGACAATGGTTTTCCTATTTCTAAACCTTCTTGTACATCAGTAAGCTCTTTTGTATTTACCTTTTGATGAATTAGAGCGCTGGTTTTAATAGCGCTTGTAAAGGAAGTAATATAATCAAATAAGACAGTTCTGTCTGCGGTGTAGGCTGCGGTTACTTTTAGCTCATTATTGTATTTAAAACTATCTAAGTTTTTCAACCCTTTTAAATACAATGCTCTTGCTGGCTGAAAATAAGGAAACTCTTCAACAATAACTTTTAACTCGGCAGTTTCTAATTGCTGAATTTTAGTATTGTTTTCCAATAAATTTATAAAAGTTTCTGTTTTCAAATTCTTTTTTTTAACGAACAACTAGTAACTAACACTACCATTTACCCACAGAGGCATTAAATACATCTTGTGTTATTCTTTCAATAATTTCTTTAAAAGCGGCCTCTAAAACACCACCTGTTAACTGAGCGTTTGCAGGATAATCTGAGTAAAAAGAGAATGATTGTTCAAAATCTTTATCTTCTTCTGTACTATTTACATAGCTAACATTTACGGTAATTGTAAGCCTGTTTTGTGCTGAGGTCTGATTAGAACTGGCACTCATAGGTGCAATTCTATAGCTTGTTATTTCTCCACTAAAATATAAATCTCCATTTGTAGAAACTAGTGTAAGGTTTGTTTGACGTGTAAATAAATCTTGCAATTCTCGGGTAAATTCCTGACTTAAAGTAGGTTCTATTAATTGTGCTTGGTTTGCAAAGAAATCTACCTGAATGGTTTTTGCGCTTCCAGTACTTCCTCCTGTGAAAGAGTAATATTTGCACCCAACCAATACTAAAGTACTGATTGCAAATAAAGCGATGTATTGTATTTTTTTCATTAATAATGGCTGGTTGCGCAAAGTCAAAACTGAACAAATTAATAGGAGGTAATTACACGGTTTTCTTACAGATCATACTGTTTAATTTTTCGGTATAATGTTCTTTCTGAAATTCCTAACTCTTGGGCTGCTAATTTACGCTTGTTGTTGTTCTTTTCGAGTGATTTTTTAATCATCTCTATTTCTTTGTCTTGTAAAGATAAAGATTCGTCCTCTTCAATAGTCTCTATAAAGTCATAATTTTTTTCTTTCGAAGCATTTTGAGGAATATTCAACACTTCTATATTATTTTCTTTTCGTTCTTGGTCTGCGTAAATTTTTTCTATGAGTTTATGATTTCTCTCTTCTACCTCTTCAATATCTCCAGTTTTCATTAAATCTAGCGTCAATTTTTTCAAATCATTGATGTCATTCCGCATATCAAATAAAATCTTGTACATGATATCTCTTTCTGAAGAGAAATCATTTTCCTTTTTACCACCAATTACAGCGGGTAAGTTTCCTGAATTACTAGGAAGGTAATTTTTTAGTTTTAGAGCGGTTATTTCTCTACTTTCTTCAATTACAGAGATTTGTTCTGCTAAATTTTTTAACTGACGTATGTTTCCTGGAAAGCGATAATTTAGTAAAATGGTCACTGCATTTTCATCTAATCTAATAGAAGGCATTCTGTATTTCTGAGCAAAGTCCGACGCAAATTTTCTAAATAATAAATGAATGTCTTCATTACGATCTCTCAATGCAGGCAAATGAATTTCTA
>JBLHIE010000016.1:0-23940 GCA_047614925.1 Arenicella sp. | reverse complement strand
CAATTATTGCGCTTTAATGAGGGAATAACAACAGATATAAACCAAATAGTGAAGGCGTCTTTCAAAGAGGTTCCTTTCGTGAATTCACTGAATAGCAAGTTATTTGTAGACCATTTTAAGGCAGCTCGTGGCTACAGTTCATTGCCAACAATTAGAGTGCCTGTCGAGGGAGACCTAGATCTTTTAGCTTTTATGGTTAAGGATTTGTTTATGGTTTCTGATGAGGAAGGCTTGTTCCCGAATGATGTGGTTATAGGAGAAAGTAAAGCTTCTGGTGCTCTTATTGCCGGTGATGTTGTAATTGCTTTGATTGATGATGCTTTGCTAATTAGAAGGTATACTGTCTCTGACGAAGGGTATGGATCATTAACAGATCATACTCCATCACTTGAAATTCCAATAGTGGCTGCTGCTCATTTCTGGAAAGTATCTTTTGTATTTCTAAAACGATATCCAAAATTCTCCTCAAAGTTAGCCATCAAAATAAATGAATTGGATACAAAACTAACACAGCTCTTGTTAAAATAGTTTCAGAAATACATCATTTAAGCAGCTTAAAGCTTATTTAACTACTCACAATCAATAAACTGCGTCAAACCATACGCAAGAAAAGAAAGCTTAAGTTATTATTATTATTATTATTATTATTTAAAAGTTTGTTGTTTTTAAAAAAAATGAAGTTACCCTAACCAACCGTCTCTATCTAAACTTCTATACTGAATTGCCTCAGCAATATGATCTGGAGAAATGTCTGTAACATTGGCTAAATCTGCAATGGTTCTAGAAACTTTTAAAATCCTGTCGTAGGCCCTTGCAGAAAGATTTAACTTTTCCATAGCGGTCTTTAAAAGAGTTTTACTTTCCTCAGATAATTTACAGAATTTACGAATCTGTTTTACATTCATCTGTGCATTGTAATGTATGTTTTCGAAAGCTATGAAGCGTTCTGATTGTATTTCTCTTGACGCAGTAACGCGTTTTCTAATCGCCACACTAGATTCTCCTTTTCTTTCTTCAGATAATTTGTCAAAAGGAACAGGAGTCACTTCAATATGAATGTCTATTCTATCTAACAACGGGCCAGAAATTTTACTTAAATAACGTTGCATTTCCTGCGGTGAAGAAGTCATTGGCGAGTTTGGATCGTTGAAAAAACCACTCGGACTTGGGTTCATGCTGGCAACCAGCATAAAACTACAGGGATAGGTTACGGTAAACTTTGCCCTACAAATAGTAACATCTCTGTCTTCTAAAGGCTGGCGCAACACTTCTAGAACATCTCTTTTAAATTCTGGCAACTCATCTAAAAACAACACCCCATTATGAGATAGCGAAATTTCTCCAGGTCTTGGGTACTGTCCTCCGCCAACCAATGCAACATTAGATATGGTGTGGTGCGGACTTCTAAAAGGTCGCTGATATAAAAGCCCCTCGTTTTTAGTATTACCAACTACAGAATGGATTTTTGTTGTCTCTAAAGCTTCCTGTAAGGTCATTGGTGGTAAAATAGAGGGCAACCTTTTAGCGAGCATTGTTTTTCCAGATCCTGGAGGACCAATTAAAATAATATTATGTCCGCCGGCAGCAGCAATTTCCATACAACGTTTTATAGATTCTTGTCCTTTTACATCAGAAAAATCAAACTCAGGAAAATCGATGTTTTTATAAAACTCTGCACGGGTGTCAACTACAGTGGATTCAATTTTTTTATCACCATTAAAATGATGAATCACTTCTAAAATATTTTCTACACCTAGTACTTCTATATTGTCTACAATGGCAGCCTCTTTTGCGTTTGCCTTGGGAAGAATGAAATACTTCAAACCTTCTTCTCTTGCTTTGATTGCTATTGGCAAAGCACCTCTAATAGGCTGCAAACTTCCATCTAAAGAAAGTTCGCCCATGATTACATACTCACTAATATCTTCAGATTTTATTTGTGCTGAAGCTGCAAGTATACCAACGGCTAAAGTTAAATCATAAGCGGCACCTTCTTTCCGAATATCCGCAGGTGCCATATTTATAATAATTTTTTTTCCTGGAAGTTTGTAAGAATTGTTATTTAGTGCCGCAGAAATCCGATATGAACTTTCACGAACCGCGTTATCTGGCAACCCTACCAAATGATACCCAATTCCTTTGTCTATATTTACTTCTACGGTAATTGTAGTTGCTTCAATACCGAAAACTGCTGAACCATAAACTTTTACGAGCATACTTTTTTCTTTAAAAGTAATACATATTACCGGACAAAAAAGCACAATTAATATATGATTGCACTTTAATACTCTATTTTTAAGCATATCTGAAGCGGAAGCTGTAACTCATAATTTAAAAAATAGTTTGTATAGTTTACATCTTTTTGTTTTGTAAAAAAGGCATAAAAAAATAATATTATTTTTTTGATAAAATAATAGGCAATAAAATCATAATTTATTATTACAATCATAAATATTATGTTATTTTTTGTTATTTTTAATAAATTGAATTACCTCATTTATTTTATGACAAACAATCATTTACAATTATTAATAGATGTTCAAAAAAAATCTAATATTATCATTAATAATGTGGGAGATATTAAATATCTAAAAGAAGCCATAGAGTCATTTAATGATTTAAAAATCGGGTATAATACCCTTCGCCGGTTGTTTGGCTTTTTAAATAAAACGAAACCTTCTTTATCTACTTTAAATACCCTTTCAAATTATTTAGAATTTACCTCATACACCAATTATTTAACTAATAAATTAAACTTTGATGAGTGGTACTTTCAGCAACGTTTGCTTCAAATACAGCATTCTAATGATTTAGATGAAGAGGCAATACAGGTAATAAACTCAGGGATGCTTTATGATAAAAATATAGTTTATGTCGCTTATTTTATATCAACTTTAATCCAGAAAAATAATTTAATTACCTTGAATAAGGTTTTTGAAAAAATAGAATTAAGCGAAGTTGAATTCAGTAAATTACTTCAATTTGCAACCATTATAACCCATAGTTTTTATAGTATCGGAGAAGACAAAGCATTGATAATGTATAATGATTTGTTAAAACACGAAAACTTTAAAAATGCGGTACCCTTACTTTATATAGATTACTCTAATTTAAAAGGTGTTTATTTTAAAGTATTAAAACTGATAGAAAAGCAGTCTCTTGTGGCATCAGACTTGTTTTTTGTGACATTAATGGGGTTTTATAGACAGTTTTACACCGAAGGTATTTGTGAAAATCAAAAGATTATAAGACCTGTTGGTTTTCATTTGTATAATTTGGTTTTGAAAGGAAGGTTTTATGGGTGTAAAATAATGTCTGTGATGACTATTGACAGCGTATTAAAAAAAGAATTATTTAAAGAATTCGCTATAAATAAGACCTCTTGGTTTGCAATGGAAGTTTTACCAGCATTACTGATAAAAGAACAATACAAAATACTTACCGAGTTGTCCGATAAATTTTATGAACAAATTTTTACATCAGATGAATGGTGTGATGAGACCATGAGCTCAATTTATTTAATAGCACTTGCAAATATAAGTTGGTATAATAATGAAATTTCAATAGCGAAAATAAATCTAGAATTGGTGGTTTTAGGAAAGGTAGAATTAAGTTATTATGATTATGTGTCTTTATTTTATTATCAGACTAAAATAAAAATAAGTTACTCAGAAAAGGACCTTATAGCAAACATAAACTCGTTTTTGGTATTAGAAAAACTAGTTGTAAAAACTGGCTTTACTAAGTTTTTAGAGGTGTCAAAAAAATATATTTTAAATTAAATAGTATGGTTTTTATTATTTTGTCCATTTTACTATTTTCCTTCAATAATGTCCTGTGGAAAAAAAACATAAAGTTTACCTCTATCCCTTTTTTAGTGGCTTACCGTGCTTTTTTTACAGGCACCATATCTTTGGGTATCTTATTTACTTTTTTCACGGTAGACACTCTTTCTCTATTCGATTTCATCAAAATTACGAGTGGGTCTTTATTTGGAGTTTTAGGTTTGTTTTGTATGCTAGCGGTTATAAAAAAAGCCTCGCTCCAATGGTTGGGTATTTATAATTTATTAGGAGTTGTCTTCACCATTTTATACTTATGGATATTTGATACGATTGTAATAAAAGAATTTTTTTTAGGTTTACTCGTAATTGTTTTCGGTTTTATATGTTTCATATATACAAATAAGGAAACTCAATTAAGAATAAGCATTAAACAGCATTTAACCCTGCTTCTAATGACTTTTAGTTTTAGTTGTTCTGTAATTTTACACTGGAAAAACCTAACATTAAATTTCTCTCCTCTGTTAATTATTGCAAATCAAGAATCTATTGTCTTTTTGCTTGGTTTGTTTTTAACGGTTAAAAACAGAAATATTAGTTTCTTTAAAAGTAACTTGAAAATTTATTTTAAAAAAATTATAGTAATGAGTACTGTTGTTTTCTTTGCAATTCTATGCAGTTTTTTAGGATTAAAGCAGACCAATCCTATTATTTCTAGCCTGTTGTTTTTAGCAGCGCCTTTAACAACGATTCTCTTTAGTAGGCTTTTTTTTAAGGAAAAAATACCTTTTAAAAATATAATTTTTATTACTATAATTTTAGTAGGTGCTTTTATATTGCATTCTCAAAACAATTAAAGACTTTCTTTTATTTGGTTTTAGGCATAAAAAAATGCAACCTTACAAGGTTGCATTTTAATTTTAATATAAGTGATGCACTTTCTTGTTACGCCGAGTTTCTGCTGGCATTAATATTACCAAATAAAGAACGCATAACCATTTTTTCATATACTTCTATCTTTGCTGTATTGCCTTCAGAAGTTTGTAGTTCTTGAATTTGTTTTAAAGCAAACTGCTGTATTGTTAAAAGAGGCAATACAATTTGTTCTCTAATTTCAATGGAAGCTTTTCCTACAGGGAAATTCTCCATGAGTTCTTTGTGTCCCGTAAGTTTTAATAACAGTCTTTTGGTTGTTTTATACTCTGTGTAAATTAGTTTCCAGAATTCGCCAAATTCAGCATCATCTGCCATGTATGCCGTCAACTCAAAGAAAGATTTAGTCAAACTCATCATACTGTTTTCTAGCAAAGTCTTAAAGAAATCAGATGCATTATAAAATTCTACAATCTCATCAAATCTACCAGCATCTTCGTATTTTTTAAGCGCCGTACCTACACCAAAAAATCCAGGAACATTTTGTTTTAATTGGCTCCAGCTTCCTACAAAAGGAATGGCTCTTAGAGCAGAGAAATCTAGTTTATCAGATCCACTACGCTTGCTTGGTCTGCTACCAATATTGGTTTTTGCGTAGTATTTTAACGTACTCATTTTTTCTAAGTACGGTAAAAACTGCGGATGGTTTTTAAAATTAACATAGGTTTTATAGCTAATTTCAGCCATGTCTTCAATCAATTCTCTATTCTGGTCATTCAATTGATCTTTTGTAAAGATGTCATTCTTAATCCCAGAACTTATCAATTGCTCTAAATTATATTGTGCAGAGTTTTGAGTCCCAAAATTAGAACTAATTGTTTGCCCTTGTACTGTTAATTGAATTTCCTTGTCTTCTATAGTGGGACCTAAAGAGGCATAAAACTGATGTGTTTTTCCTCCTCCACGAGCTGGTGGTCCTCCACGGCCGTCAAAGAAAATAACTTCGATATCAAACTCTCGAGAAACTTTTGTAAGCGCTTCTTTTGCTTTAAAAATCCCCCAATTTGCCATTAAATAGCCACCATCTTTTGTTCCATCAGAAAAACCTAACATAATGGTTTGCTTGTTTTTTCTTTTTTCTAAGTGATATCTATAGGTTCTGTTTTTGTACAAAGTTCGCATTACTTCGGCTGCATTTTGTAGGTCTTCTACAGTTTCAAAAAGTGGAATTACATCTACGGGTAATTCATTTTCAAACCCGCAAAGATTTAACATTGCAAAAGTTTCCATTACATTCAAGGCTGTTTGATTGTTGCTAATAATGTAACGATTTGCACCACGTTCTCCATTTCTTAATTGTATTTCTTTTAATGCATAAATAGACTCTATAGTGCTTACAGAAGTGTCATCTGTCAGCATTTTAGGATCAATACCTCCTTTTACAACCGCTAAAATTTCAATTTGTTCGGCTTCAGGTAAAAATTCATAGTTTTTAGGGAAGGTGGTATCTCCAATACTTTGTAAATCTTTTACAATTTGTGTAAATGCGGTATGATGCACCCTACTATCTTGTCTGATGTCTAAAGTGGCGAAATGAAAACCAAAAATTCGTACTTTGTTGATAAAATCATCCAACTCTTCTATGAATAAAGACTGGTGTTTTTCTTCTATAATAGTTCTTGCCTTTGCAAGTTCATCTAAAAATATGTCTTGTGAAAAGTTTACTTTACTATAACTTCTTACAACGTGTTTGTACAATCTTTTTTCAATGACCGATAGAATTTCTTGAACGCCATCAAAAGTAAAACGTCTTTTAAGTCTTCTTATATCTCTGTAGTAGCTTCTTAAAACAGATTGTCTTAACCTTTCTGCTACATCTAAAGTGATCTGCGTAGTCACAAAAGGATTTCCATCTCTATCACCACCTGGCCAAAAACCAAGATCTATGATTTCATTATCCATAGGATTTCCATCATAAATATTGTTTTGAATATAATTGTATATTTTACTGACAGAATGGTAAAATACATTTTCCAAATACCAAATTAAACTGACCGCCTCGTCATAAGGTGTTGGTTTTGTCTTTTTATAAAAGGGTGTTTTTCCTAATTGTGCTAATAGTTTCTTTATGAGTAATAAATCGTCATTCTGAATGGCTTTGTCCAAGTCTGTAATAATTCCTAGAACTGTTCCAGGATAAAATTGTGTGGGGTGCGCAGTTAAAACTACACGCACTTTAAAATCTTCTAAATGCGCTTTTAAAGCTTCTTTTTTATCCCCTAAAATTGCAATTTCTTTTGAGTTTCTAAGCGTACCAATTCCATCCATATTATTTACAACAGGAAAGGCAGCGTCTTCAATAGCATCAAATAATACTACTTGACGCTCTATGTATTGAATAAAACGGAATAATAAGTCTGTTTTTTCTTTTTCCGTTGGATTTTCTTGATATTTCTGAAAGAATGTATTTACAATTTCTGTCGGATTTTTCCCTTCTAAAAAACCTTTCTTACACACTTCATGAAATAAAGGTAACAATACACCTGTATTGCTGATGGTATCAAAAGGCAAAGTCATGAAAATACTATTGTAAATTTGATATTTAGACAATACATTTTCATTAAAACGTGCAAGCTTAGGTAATCCTGACATATTTTCTATAGATTTTATAGGGTAAAGCTACAAAAAAGGGAGGTTACAGAACTTAGGTTTATGCTAATAATTGATCATTTAATTACGAAAACGATATAAATTTAAATGAATTTTAGTGAAAAGAGAATTTATTATTTATTTAAAGGTACCGGTTGTATTCTGTTTTTTGTTCTTTGAAGACTCCATCTTGTTGGGTCGTTGGCAAATAAAAATTCTTTTAAGAAAGTGTTGTCTTGATATTTTTCATAATCATCATAAACATATGCTTTTGTTTGCGCTCCAATTTCTTTAAAGTTTAAAGGATATATTTTTTGATCAACATTATGGTCATTTGCAATTACTAAATAGAAAGGATTTATATTCAGTCTTTTACTGATAGAAGAGACACTATGAATGTCTTTTTTAAGTGAATTAAAAGTATAGATACTAAGAGGTACTTTGCTAATATTTGTGCTTGTTTTTTGAGCATACACAGAAATGTTGGCGCAAATAAAAATGATAAAAAGCAAGTATGTTTTTTTCATATCTCAAAATAATTATTTATTGAAGTTTTCAATTCCTTTTTCTAACCATTTTCTATAGGTGTCGATCGTTGTGTACTGTTGTGGGGAATTTAATATCTCTAGATCCGCATTCATCAATACATAGTAAGGTTGCGAAGCATTTTTAAAATTAATTATTTGAAATGTAGACCATTTATCTCCGTAGGTTTTAATTTTTTTAATCTTTCCGTTTGCTTTTTTAAAGTCGAATTGTGCTGCTTTCGGAAGCTCTTTTTTATTGTCATCTACATATAAAGAAATCAGAATGTATTCCTCTTTAAGTAGGTTGTAAATTGCTGGATCGCTCCAAACATTTTCTTCCATTTTTCTACAGTTTACGCAAGCCCATCCTGTAAAATCTAGTAAAATAGGTTTGTTTGCGTCTTTGGCAGCTTGCAAACCTTCGTCAAAATCTTTATAACAATCTAAGCCTAATGGGCAGTCGGATGCTTGCTCATAAATACTGTAAAACTGAGGAGGTGGAAAACCACTTAATGCGTTCAAGTTCCAAGTCGGATTTTTAAAAGTTCCTGGAATTAAATAAATTACAAAAGCAAAAACAAGTACACCAAAAGAGACTCTGAAAAAGGATGCTTTTTTCAGCACAGCATCATGCGGGAATTTTATTTTGCCAAAAAGATACAAGGCCAATCCAAAGAAAATAACAATCCAAAGACCAATAAAAACTTCACGTTTTAAAAGATCCCAGTGCCCAACTAAATCGGAGTTTGATAAAAATTTAAAAGCAAAAGCCAGTTCTAAAAATCCTAAAACTACTTTAGTCGTATTTAACCAACCACCAGATTTTGGCAAAGAATTTAATAAATTAGGAAATAATGCAAATAAAGCAAAAGGCAAGGCTAAAGCCAAACCAAAACCTGTCATACCTGCAGAGAGTTGAAATGCCGGATTGCCAACAGCTCCCAAAGAACCTGCTAATAGAGAACCTAAAATTGGCCCAGTACAAGAAAAAGAGACAATTGCCAAAGTTAATGCCATAAAGAAAATACCAACAAAGCCACCAATGTCAGAGGCAGCGTCCATCTTAGTTCCCCATGAACTTGGCAATGTTATTTCGTAAAAGCCAAAAAAGGATAAAGAGAAAAATACTAAAATGACGAAAAAGAAAATATTCAACCAGATATTGGTTGAGATGGTGTTTAAAATACTTGGATCTAAGCCATCAATTAAATGAAAAGGAACACTTAATAGCATATAAATAATTACGATAAAAACACCGTATAGAATGGCATTAAAGATGCCTTTGCTTTTGCTTTGTGATTGTTTTGTAAAGAATGATACGGTTAAAGGAATCATTGGAAAAACGCAGGGCGTTAACAAAGCTAACAAGCCACCAACAAAGCCTAAAAGAAAAATATTAAATAAAGAACTTCCAGACGCATCATCTGTTTTGGTTGCTGTTTCTAGTAAAGCAGTATTTTTTAGATCTAATTGAAGTCTTTCTGTTAAGGTTTTACTTTTGTTGTCTAAAATTACTACTTCTTCCTTGAGTTTTTTTCCATTTAAAGAAAAAGAAAAAGATGCTTCTATTTGTATGCAAGCTTGTTTGCAAACTTGGCCGTAAATTTCTAAGGTTACACTAGCGGTATTCTTATCTGTTATCACCAGTCTTTGTGTAATAATAGCAGTATCTGCAAAGAAAATCTCTTCCTTTTCCCAAACTTCGGAGTATTCTTTTTGGGTTTCACTTTCTTGCGCTTTGCCAATTAATTGGTAACCATTTTTGCCTTCTGGAATTAAAATTTGTAAAGGTTGAGATGCACCTTCTGGATTTTCTTGGGAGTACAAGTGCCATTCTTTTAAAAGTGTGGCTGTAAAAATAACATCGTATTCAGTTTCTGAAATTTGGTTGATAGAAGATTCCCAAACAATAGGGGTGTCTTCTGTTTGCGAAAAAACAGAAAGGACTGTAAAAAGTAAGAAAACAGAAAGAAATTTCTTCATTGTAATTGGTTATTTTAAAAATACTAAAGGTTTAAACCGTTTAAGGTTGCTACTAATTTTTTATCTGAAGGTCTCGGTGCATTGGCATCTAAAATATTCCCATTTGGATCTATTAAAATAAAACGAGGAATTCCTTTGATCATAAAATCTGCTACAAATTGAGATTCCCAATTATTATCTGCCATTAATTGCATTCCGCTTAATTCTTTATCAATAATCATTTTTTTCCATTTGTCATGGTCTTTATCAGTATCAATAGAAATACTTAAAAACTGAATATTTTTACCATGAAATGCTTTTTCAACTTTCTTTAAAGAGGGTATTTCTGCAATACAAGGGCCGCACCAAGTTGCCCAAACATCGATGTACACATATTTTCCTTTTAAATCTTCTAAAGACTTCGTTCCGCCTGCATTGTCCTCATAAGCTGTAAATGAAGGAGAAGGATTTCCTTTTGCTAAAGATTTTAAGTTGTTATAGTCTTTTGTTATCTTCTTATTGTTTTCTTCATTTGTAGAGTTTTTAGAAAAAAGAAGATAGTATGCCTCTAAATCATCTGTATAGGTAATACCATATTTAGCATCATCATATAGTAATTTGTTTTTTATGACTTCATTTTTAATACCTACAATTGTTGTTAGATAAGCAAGATCACTTTTTATAGAATCTTTTGCTACTAAATCATCAGACTTACTTCTTAAGATAGCACTTACAAGAGCTCTATAGTTCATAGAAAAAAGAAAATCCGTTTCATTCTCTAATTTTAAACCTTTTAATTCATTTAGAAAATTTTCTGAAGGTTCAAAACTGCGATCCTCGATATAATAACCATGATAGGATTGGTAGTTGTTTAAAGTAGCTAAATAACTATAATTAATATTTTTTTTCTCGTTAATTTTAAAATCCTTTGGAATGCCAGCTGTTTTGTATAATAAGTCTTCTTCTGTTGTTTTTATTTTAAGAGCATGTGTTTTAAAAGCTGTTTCATCTTTTAAAAACCTTTCTTTTTGATCTCCTGAAATGGCCGCATTCGCTTTATTCTTATTGAAAATATAATTATTTATAGTACGTAGACTTCCGCTTAGGATGAGTGTAGAATCCTTCTTTTTTGAATTGTAGTTAATGTGTACATCGCTGCCGTTTGGTGCATAAAATTCCGTCATATTTCTGTCCTCTCGCAATAGGAGAAAATTACAATTCATTTTTAAAGTATCTCTAAAAGTACCATTTTCAGCGATTACTATTTCTTTTTTCTCACTCGTATCATACTGGCTGTAAATAATTATTTTTTTTGCCGTTGCATTTTCAATTTTACCAGAAATGATCGTGTAATCTATTTTTTTTTCTGTTTTGCAAGAGATCATTGATATCAATGCAATTAAAATCCATATTTTTTTCATAAACCTATTTTTAGATTGAAGATTTTAAAGGTACAAAACCTTTCTTATTAATTTTATTTCAAATAAATTTTTGTGATTTCTGAGTCAGATTTCACTATAAATCTGCAGTCTTGTCGTCTGTTAATAATCCAGATAATAGCGTCGTTATTATTACAAAGTAACCACGTATTATTTTTTTCTAAGAGCGATAATTTCTCGTCTTTAAAATATTTACTGAGCTTCTTTTTTCCGGTCATTCCTGTCGGGTAAAAATAGTCGCCATTTTGCCACTTCCTTACAATTAAAGGGAATTTTAAACTTTCTTTAGAAACGTAAATAGTACTTTTATTTTGAATTTCTTGCACTGCAACTTCTTCGAATGTTAAGTGAATTGGGTCTGTAATTTGCGCAGTGTTTTTAGAAATGTGAAACTCCAACTCCTGCGCTTCCTGACGCTTAGATGCCACTTCTCTTTTAGAGAGTATTAGAAAATCTCTATCCTTTAAAATTACGTGCGTTTTAGAAAACACTTGTTTGCCGGCTTGAGCAGAAAGCAAATTGTAAACATCGTTAAACTCAGTAAAACTATACGCTCTTAACAGCTGGTATACATAGGCTTTCGGATTTGACAATTGTTGAATTTCATCAATTCTAAATTTTAGAATATCCTTCTCTTTTAAGACTACTTTTTGAGAAACAGCTTCAATTCGATCACTAATTATTTGGGTACTTTCTTGTAAATGCCCTAAGGTCCTAGAAAACGTATCTAACAAACTAGGGTTTATCTCTTTTAAAACGGGTAGTATGTTGTGCCTAATTTTGTTTCGAACATATTTTGTAGAAGTATTGCTATGGTCTTCGCGCCAAGAAATTTTTTCCTCTTGAGCAAAAACCTCAATTTCTTCTCTTGAAAATTTTAATAACGGACGTATAATATTCCCATTAATTTCAGGAATACCTGTAAAACCATCTAAACCACTTCCTCTGGTTAAATTAATTAAAAAAGTTTCTAAATTGTCATCAGCATGGTGGGCTGTTAAAATATAATCGAAATTATTTTCTTGTCGTATTTCTTGAAACCAACTATAACGTAAGTTTCGAGCAGCAATTTGTGTAGACTCTTTGTTCTCTTTCGCTATTCTCTCGGTTTCAAAAGATGTTGTAAAACAGTGAATTGCTAGTTTTTTAGCGAGGTCTTTTACAAATACGTTGTCTAAATCGCTTTCTGTGCCTCTTAAATTAAAATTACAATGTGCTAAAGAAATATCAAAATTTAACGTCGACAAAAGATGTGTTAAAACAACAGAATCTATTCCGCCAGAAATGGCAATTAATAGTTTCTTATCCTTTAGAAAAGGAAAGTTTTGCTGAATAAGATTGGATAGTTTTTGAAGCATAGTGCATTCAAAAGTACGGAATTTAATAAAGTTATTCTAGGCTTGTTTTTTCAACCAAACACGAATGTCTTTTCGTATCGAAACCTCTGGTCTAGGCAAAGGAATTGTTTTACCAAATTGCTTACTTCTATTGAACTTAGAAAAGGTAACTTTTAGTTGTTTCCATTCTGCAGGGTACAAGTCTAAAAATTTGTTAAACATATTTTGTTCAGTTGGGGTTTCTTTTAAACTAGCCAACGTTTCTTTAAAAAGTATTTCTTGATTTGGTATCATATTGCAAAAGTATTTAATATTTCCTTAAAAATGATGTTTTCTGTGCTGTGATATGGTTAGAAAAGTATTAAAAATGAATTCTATAGAAAATACAGGAGATCCTTTATTTAGAATTCTGTAAAACATATTTCATGGCCTTCGCTTTTAACAAGCACTCTTCGTATTCTTTCTCTGCAATAGATTTTACAGTAATGGCACCACCAACAGAATAGGAAATGTATTTTTTTTCTTCATTATAAAGAATACTTCTAATGACTACATTAAAGTCGAAATCATTTTCTGGAGTAAAATATCCAATGGTACCAGAATAGAGACCTCGCTTAGTTTCTTCTAAGTTTTCTATAATTTTCATCGCAGAAAATTTTGGTGCGCCCGTCATACTTCCCATCGGAAAAGTGCTTCTTAAGGTTTCTATTGGGTGCGTGTCTACATCAATTTCAGAAACTACAGTAGAAATCATTTGATGTACTTGCTTAAAAGAATATACTTTACACAATTCTTCTACTTTTACAGCACCTGTTTTGGCCGTTTTAGATAAATCATTCCGCACCAGATCTACAATCATTACATTTTCTGCTCGTTCCTTTTCATCTCGCATTAAATCTGCTGCAATTTTTGCATCGTCAATTTTACTAATTAGTCTTTTTGCAGTACCTTTTATAGGTTGAGAAATAATTTTAGAACCTTGTTTCTTAAGATATCGCTCAGGTGAAGCGCACAATGCATATTGATGCTCCATTTTTAGAAAGGAAGCAAAAGGGGGTTCAGAAATTTCAATTAAATGCTTGTAAACTTCCAACGGATTTATTGTTGAATTCTCTGCATAAAACTCCTGACAGAAATTAGTTTCGTAAATATCGCCTCTTTTTATATGCGCCAGTATCTTCTGTATTTTTGAATAATATTCGTCTTTATGAATTCGAAGCTTTATTTTTATTTCTGAAGTATAGGAAGCTTTATTCTTTGCCGTTTGTAATACAGAGATGGTATTAAAATCAGTTTCTATCTCAGCATCCACCATTTTTAAATAATGAAATTCGACATTCTTTCCTTTGATGAAAATTAATTTTTGAGGCTGAAAAAAATACAAATCAGGAAAATCGAGTCCGTCAAAATTTTCTGAAGACAAACGCTCTACATCATTTTTAACATCATAAGAAATATAGCCAAAAATATAATCTTTTGTAATGGTTTGGTACTCTTTTAGCTTGTCAAAAGCATTGGTATAGTCTGTCTTAATCGATGTAAACTCTTCAACAGCCAAAGCACTGTCAAAGCTCGTATATTGTTGCTGGTAATTATTAGAATCTAACCAAAGTGCCGTTTCAAATTGCTGAGACCAAGACAATAGGTTTTGTTTAAAACCTTTCACATCATCAACAGAAAAAGTACGGGTAGTTCTTTGCATCATGGGTGTAAAAATACAATTCTTATTTTTTAAAAATGGAATTGTCTGGTTGTTTATTTGTGCAATAATGGGTGCTAATAATTCAATTTAAAATGTTTTTCCAATCGTAAATTGAATGGGAACTGCCACGCCAGAATTTTGCGTAAAAATGTTGCCGTTAGAGTAATGCATAATGCGAAGTTCTGCATTATAAGAGCGATTTTCTCCAAAGAAAACTCCCAGGCCCATGGTATCTTGATACGTAATTTTTGGTCCTGTATCTAATTTGTCTAAATTTCCCTTGGTCAAAAAAGTAGGGCCGATTAAAGAATAATTGGTGTACATGTCAAAGCCTTTTCTTCTTAATAAGTAAAAACGCATTGTTGGAAATATTGAAAAAGCAAGTACGTTTTCTTTCGTTGCTTCTGTTTGAAAAGCGGTAACGCTAACCCCCCAATCTAAAGAAAAAATCTTCTCTGTTCTAAATACTAATCTTTGGTAGGTAACAGAAAATGAATGTGTTGCTTTTACTTCACCAACCCAAAAAACAGGAATTCCGAAACTCTCAAAAGCACCCACCTTTAAGCTCATGCCAAAAAAACGATTGGCGCCAAAACCGATTTTGCTATTTCCGTAACTGACCTGCAGCATGTTTTTAGGAAAAAAGTAGCCATTGTTTTCATGTTTTTCTACTTGTGCTTTAGATAGTTTATTTATGTGGTACTCAAAACCAAAAGTAACTTGAGAAATAGAAGGCTGATTTTCTTTGACCGATTTTGGTATAAAGGTGCTGTTTGCGTTCAATTTCCATTTATCATTTAATTTATAATTGAATCCAAAACCATACATTAAACTGGCAAAATGTGCATCAGAATAAATCATTTGATCCTCAATTGAAAAACCTATTCGGGTAACATTGGCAACACCTGCTTCTCCATAAATAGCTAATTTTTTATGTAGGTTGATATTTTTCTTTAGCGATAAAGTCCATGCATTTATCCAAACACTTCTCTCGTAACCAATGCCGTTTACATCTGTATATTTGAACCAAGAAGCCGGTCTTAATGTGCCAAATTGTGCCGCTAAACTAGGTGTAATTTTATATCCTAAAAGCAATCTTCCAGAGAAATAATTTTTAGAAAAAGTATCGGTTTTATACCCTTCAATTAAATTATCATTAGAAAACGGATAGAAAATACCGCCAAAATTAATGCTGTAATAAGCCTTGGATAAAAAATTGGAAGGTTGTGCTTTCGTCTCAAAAGATGCTTGACTGTAAATTGCATTTGTAATGCATAAAAGAAAAACTATTTGAGGGATTTTTTTCATGAGCTAAAAATAAGAAACTTTCTGAAAATAGAAAAGCATCCAGTTTATTGGATGCTTTTCTATTTTATAATATATGTATATATATGTTCTAAGCGTTTAATGGTTTTCCGTCCCAAGCAGCTTTTGCCGCTTCTTTTACAGCTTCAGAGTAGGTTGGGTGTCCATGACAAATTCTCGCCAAGTCTTCTGCAGACGCCCTAAACTCCATAGCAACAGCAGCTTCCATAATTAAATCGGCAACCCGTGCACCAACCATATGAACTCCTAAAATTTCATCGGTATGCTTGTCTGCTAAAACTTTTACAAAACCGTCAATATCTCCACTCGCACGAGACCTACCCAAAGCTCTCATTTGGAATTTACCCGCCTTATATTCAATTTTTGCTTCCTTTAATTCTTCTTCAGTTTTACCAACCGCCGCGGCTTCTGGCCACGTATACACAATACCAGGAATTAAATTATAATTGATGTGTGGTTTCTCGCCAGCTAAAAATTCTGCAACAACAACACCTTCTTCTTCCGCTTTGTGTGCTAACATTGCACCTTTCACAACATCACCAATGGCGTAAATAGAATCTATATTTGTTTGTAAATGATCGTTTACAGCAACCTGCCCGCGTTCATTTACTTCAATGCCAATTTTTTCTAAACCCAAACCTTCAGTGTACGCTTTTCTTCCAACAGAAACCAAGCAGTAATCACCAGAAAATTCAATTTCTCTGTCTTTTTTATCCGTTGCTTTTACAACAACCGTATCTCCATTTCTCTCTACAGAGGTTACTTTATGGCTTGTTGCAAACTTTATTCCTTGTTTTTTGAATACTTTCTGTAATTCTTTCGAAACATCAGCATCCATTCCAGGAACAATCTTGTCCATATATTCTACTACAGTTACCTTTGCACCTAAACGACTATAAACAGAGCCTAACTCTAAGCCAATTACGCCACCACCAATTACAATTAAATGCTTTGGTACTTCTGGTAATTTTAAAGCTTCCGTAGAAGTCATTACTCTTTCTTTATCTAACTTTATAAAAGGTAAATTTGAAGGTTTTGAACCTGTTGCAATAATGATGTTTGTTCCTTCAATAACATCAGAGGAACCGTCATTTTTTGCAATATTTACGTGTGTTTTGTCAATAAAAGAACCCAAACCTTCAAAAACATCAATGTTATTTTTGTCCATTAAGTATTTGATTCCGCCTGTAGTTGTTTCTACAACTTTGGCTTTTCTGTCTACCATTTTTCCGAAATCGAAACTTGGTTTTCCAACGGTAATTCCGTGTTCTTCGAAATGATGAACTGCATCATAATAATGATGAGAAGAGTCTAACAAAGCCTTTGAGGGAATACAACCTACATTTAAACAAGTACCGCCCAAAGTTGCATATTTTTCGATAATTGCTACTTTTTTGCCCAATTGAGAAGCTCTAACTGCAGCTATATATCCTCCAGGACCAGAACCAATTACAATAATATCATATTTCATAAGTACGTGTTTTTTGCGTTTTCTGTAACCTTTAAGTTTAAAGTTTACTAATAGTTGACAAAAATACGGATATTTTCATAAAATAAAGTAAGAATTTAGTAGTTTTACAGGATAAAATATTCTTAAAAAACAAAGATGAAAATTCTAAAAAAAATACTCATTTCTTTATTGGTAGTTCTTGCAATTGCTCAGTTTTTTGGACCCGAAAAAAATGACGGGGACCTGGCAACAGTCGACAGTTTTTTAGCAGAAACCAACCCGCCACAAGACGTTAAAAAGATCTTAGAAACTACTTGTTTTGACTGTCACTCCGCAAAGTCAACATATCCTTGGTACAACGCAATAACCCCTGTAAATTATTGGTTAGACGAACACATTCAAGATGGTAAAAAGCATTTAAATTTTTCTAAATGGAATACCTATTCCTTGAAGAAGAAAGAGCATAAAATGGATGAGCTGCACGAAGAAGTGGAAGAAGGAGAAATGCCTTTAAACTCATATACTTGGACGCACTCGGAAGCCAACTTGTCACCAGCTCAAATTGCTGCCGTGGTTGCTTGGGGAAAGAAAGTACAAGCGGATTATAAACAACAAATTTCAACGAAGTAATTGCAAGAAGAATCGCTTTTAATCATTGGTGCTGTTTGGGTAGAACCCAATTCTTCTGCGGCAGGAAAGCGGATGTTGCAGTTAATAGCGCAATTTTTAGAAAGGGATTATAAAATAACATTTGCAAGTGCTTCACAAAAAAACGAAAAAGCAATTGATTTAATTTCTTTAGGAATTGATGCCGTTGCTATTGAGTTAAATAATGCTTCTTTTGATGTATTTGTAAAAGAATTACAACCAACTATTGTGCTGTTCGATCGTTTTATGATGGAGGAACAATTTGGTTGGCGTGTTGCCGAAAATTGTCCAAAAGCCCTCCGAATTTTAGATACAGAAGACTTGCATTGTTTGCGCAAAACAAGAGCGTTGTGTGCAAAACAGCAGCGTAATTTTTCTATAAATGAATTATTAAAACAAGACATTACAAAAAGAGAAATTGCAGCTATTTTAAGATGCGACTTCTCTTTGATCATTTCTACTTTTGAAATGAAACTCCTGAAAAACACCTTTAAAATAGCCGACGCTATTTTAATGTATTTGCCATTTTTGTTTGATGAGATCACCGCACAGCATCAAAAAAAGTGGCCATCTTTTAAAGAAAGAGAGCACTTTGTTTTTATTGGAAATTTCTTTCATAAACCTAATGTAGATGCCGTTTTAACCTTGAAAAATGAAATTTGGACGCAGATTAGAAAGCAGCTTCCAAAAGCAGAAATTCATATTTATGGTGCGTATATGCAGCAGCAAATTCAAGAATTACACAATAAAAAAGAAGGTTTTATCGTGAAGGGTTTTGCTGAGGATGCAAATGAGGTTGTAGGAAATGCAAAAGTAGTGTTGGCCCCTTTAAATTTTGGTGCAGGAATTAAAGGAAAATTAACAGAAGCAATGCTTTGCGGTACACCAAGTATTACAACGTCAATTGGAATAGAAGGAATGGCTGGAAAGCTCCCTTGGAATGGTTTTGTAGCAGACAACTTTTCTGAGTTTGCATTGAAAGCAGTTGAATTGTATACAAATAAAACTGTTTGGGAGCAGTCACAATTAAACGGAGTCGCCATTATCAATTCCGTGTATAGCAAAGAGAAAAATGCGCTATTATTTTTCAATAAAATTGAAGAAGTTCAACAAGGTTTAGAAAAACATAGAACTGCTAATTTCTTAGGAAGTTTGTTGCAGCATCAAACATTACAAGCAACAAAGTATATGAGTAAGTGGATTGAAAGTAAAAATCAGTAGACAGTATTTAATCTCAGTTCACAGTCTCAAACTGGCTGTAAACTCTTACTCAAAACTAAATCAACCCTGCTCTTTTTAAAAGTGCATCTGGTTTTGGTTCCTTTCCTCTAAAACGTTTGTACAGTTCCATTGGTTTTTCTGTTCCTCCTTTAGAAAGTACATTGTCCTTAAATTTTGTAGCTACTTTTTTATTAAAGATGCCCTCTTCTAAAAAGTATTCAAAAGCATCTGCATCTAACACTTCAGCCCATTTGTACGAGTAATATCCTGCAGAATATCCTCCTTGAAAAATATGAGAAAAAGCAGTACTCATTACATTTTCAGCAACATCAGGATATAATTTTGTGGCTGCAAAAGCACTATTTTCAAATGCTTTCACAGAAGAAATTTCTGTTGGATCTTGACCGTGCCATTGCATATCTAATAAGCCAAAACTTAATTGACGCAACGTTTGCATTCCTTCGTGAAAACTAGCAGACTCTTTAATTTTTGCGACATATTTCATCGGAATAACTTCTCCGGTTTCATAATGCTTTGCAAACAATTCTAAGGCTTCTTTTTCAAAACACCAGTTTTCTAAAATCTGACTC
The DNA here is from genome assembly GCA_047614925.1 of Arenicella sp. GTDB lineage: Bacteria > Bacteroidota > Bacteroidia > Flavobacteriales > Flavobacteriaceae > Polaribacter. The sequence goes on along the minus strand of JBLHIE010000016.1, from coordinate 4,434 downwards.
GGCAGTTCAACAAAATCCCAAGAAACAGAAGTTCCAGATAAGCTGTTATAGGTCGTGTTTGCGAGCATTCCATGCAATGCATGTCCGAATTCATGAAACAACGTAGTCACCTCATTAAAAGTTAACAAAGAAGGTTTTGTCTCGGTTGGTTTCGTAAAATTACAAACAATAGAAATATGAGGCCTTTCGTTTACGTTATTCTTAATTTGTTGCGATTTATAAGAGGTCATCCATGCACCATTTCTTTTCCCTTTTCTAGGATGAAAATCGGCATAAAAAAGGGCAACAAAGTTGTCTTTTGTATCTGTTACCTTGTAGGTTTTAACATCTTCGTGGTATTTGTCTATGTTCGAAACTTCTTCAAATTGTAAATCAAACAACCTATTGGCAATTTCAAAAACCCCATCAATTACATTTTCTAATTTGAAATAAGGTTTTAAGATTTCTTGATCTAAATCAAATAACTCTTTCTTTAGCTTCTCTGAATAATAGGCGCCATCCCATTTTTGAAGTTGATCTATACCGTCTAATTTTTTAGCATACTCCTCTAAATTTTGAAACTCTTTTATGGCAGCTGGTTTTGCTTTTTTTAATAGGTTGTTAGAGAACTCGATAACATTATTGGGCGTTTCTGCCATTCTTTCTTCCAAAACAAAATGCGCATGCGTTTTATAGCTTAGTAAATTTGCTCTTTGATGGCGAAGGTTTACAATTTCTAAAACAATTTTTTCATTGTTAAATGCATTGTCTTGAAACCCTTTTTTACCAGCAGCAATTGCCATTTTTTTACGCAATTCTCGGCTGTCTACGTATGTTAAAAACGGAATGTAACTCGGGTAGTCTAAGGTAAAAATCCAACCTTCTTTGTCTTTAGACTTTGCAGCTTCTTTTTCACTTTCTGGCAAACCTGCCAAATCATTTTCATTGGTGATGTGCAATTCGAAAGCATTGGTTTCTGCCAATACATTTTCTCCAAATTTTAAAGAGAGCTTAGAAAGTTTCGCATCAATTTCTCGGAGTTTAATTTTGTCTTCTTCCTTTAAATTGGCACCATTTCTTGCAAAGCTTTTGTACTGTTTGTCTAAAAGCATTGTTTGTTCTGACGATAAACTTAAAGTTTCTTTTACCTCAAAAATTGCTTTTACTCTTTCAAATAAAGCGGTGTTTAAAGTAATATCATTTCCAAATTCACTTAACCACGGCGAAACTTCTTGTGCAATTTCTTGAATTTTGTCATTTGTTTCTGCAGAATTTAAGTTAAAAAAAATACTTGTAATTCTATTCAATTTTTCCCCTGAAAAATCCAAAGCAACTGTGGTGTTTTCAAAAGTTGGTTTGTCTGCGTTCTGTATAATTGCATCAATTTCTAACTTTGCAATTGCAATCGCTTTTTGAATTGCAGGTTTGTAATGATCATTAGAAATTTTAGAAAAAGGAGCCGTATTAAAATCTTGTAAAAGTGGATTCATGTAGTGTAAAATTGGGTAATTATTAAAACGTGTACTTGTTAAAAAGGATTGACAATTTATTTTCTTACGCGTTTAGAAGCTTCTTCAACCTTTAGTTTTAATGCTTCTTTGTAAGCAATTATTTTATTTAAAACAATTTCATCTGAAGCACCAATAATCTGAGCTGCCAAAATACCTGCATTTTTTGCACCATCTAAGGCAACGGTTGCAACAGGAACACCGCCTGGCATTTGTAAGATAGACAAAACAGAATCCCAACCATCTATTGAGTTGCTGCTTTTTACAGGGACCCCAATTATTGGTAACGGACTTAGAGAAGCCACCATTCCTGGTAAATGTGCAGCACCGCCAGCGCCCGCAATAATTACTTTTAGGCCTCTTTTGTGTGCATTTTTAGCATAGTCAAAAAGTTTTTCTGGAGTTCTGTGCGCAGAAACAATATCTACTTCAACTTGAATATCAAAACCTTCTAAAATATTGATTGCTTCTTGCATTATTGGAAGATCAGAATCGCTTCCCATTATTATTCCTACCATAATTATTTGCTTATTACTCGGATTGTTTCTTTTACTTTTTGAGCGATTGCTCTTGCGCGATCAATATCAGCATTTACAATGGTAACATGTCCCATCTTTCTAAAAGGGCGTGTTTCTTTTTTACCATAAATATGTGGTGTAACACCATCAATCTTTAAAATCTCTTCTATATTTTGATAAATTACATCACCAGAAAAACCTTCTTCACCAACTAGGTTCACCATTATTCCGGCAACTTTACTTGCTGTGTTTCCTAAAGGGAGATTTAAAATACTGCGCAGATGTTGTTCAAATTGATTGGTGTAACTCGCTTCAATAGAATAGTGTCCCGAATTATGAGGTCTGGGAGCCACTTCATTTACCAAGATTTTGTCATCTTCAGTTTGAAACATTTCAACAGCTAATAAACCTATAAAATCTAAATCGCTTACAACTTTTAAAGCAACTTCTCTTGATTTTTCTGCAACCTTAGGTGCTATTCTAGCCGGACAAATAACATATTCTACTTGGTTTGCTTCCGGGTGAAACTCCATCTCAACAACCGGATATGTTTTTACTTCACCTGCAGCATTTCTAGCCACAATAACTGCGAGTTCGTTTTTAAAAGGAATTAGTTTTTCGGTAATACATTCTACATTTGGCAAAGATGCGAGGTCTTCAATATTTCTAACAATTTTAACGCCATTACCGTCATATCCAAAACGTGCTGCTTTCCAAACAAACGGAAACTGTATAATATTGTTTTCAAAAGAATGAATTAACTCTTCTAGATATGCATAATGAGAAAATTCTGCTGTAGGAATTTGATGATCTACATAGAAGTTTTTCTGACGTGCTTTGTTCTGAATAATCCTTAAATCCTTGGGTTTCGGATAAATAGTCAATCCTTCATTTTCCAATTTATCTAAGGCATCTAAATTTACGTTTTCTATCTCTATAGTTAGTAAATCAACGGTTTTACCAAAGTTGTAAACAGCATCAAAATCTAATAAATCGCCTACCACAAACCTGTTGCAAAATGCTGCACAAGGTGCATTTTTATTACTTTCTAAAATAGCGGTATAAATGTCGAATTTTTGCGTTTCTGCTAAGAGCATTCTACCTAATTGACCACCGCCAAGAATACCTAATTTAAAACCTGAAGAATAATAGTTTTTCAATGTAAAAGTTGTTGTGTTTTAGCAAAAATACGCAACTCAATTCACTTTCACTAAAAATTACTGATTCTAATTGCAGAACCTATTTTTGAAACTTTATATTCTCTTGCAGGGCATTCAAAACCGGCTGTTTGAGCGGCACCAGCAAAATGAACACTGTATTCACTTTCGTCACAAGAGCATTTTAAAACCAATCCTCTTTCGAATGTCATGGGTTCGCTACAATTGTTTTGTGGGCACAACTTATCGAATGCAACAAAGTCATTTCCATTAATATTAAAAAGCAAAATACCTTTAGAACCTCCAATAAGATGGGCCATGCCACCAGGAGTTTGTGCGTTAATTAACTGAGGATTGTTTAAATCTGTGTTTAGGTTTAAAGGAAATTGCAGTAAACAATTGGCAGGTAAATTATTTTCGCCGCAACTGATTAGAGAAAGTAGGCACAGCAAAAAAAGCATTTTTTTGATCATAAAATTTTCTTTGTTCTTTTAATAACGTGCGCAAGTTACAAATATTTCGTATATTTGCAGTCCAATCTCATTCCTGTAAAGGCAATGGGATTTTTTAAATTTAAACAAGATGAGTGAAATATCATATTATTCCGCAGAAGGATTAAAGAAATTAAAAGAAGAATTAGTTCAATTAGAACAAGTAGAGAGACCAAGGGTAACTGTAGAAATTGCAGATGCTAGGGATAAGGGTGATTTAAGTGAAAATGCTGAATATCACGCAGCAAAAGAAGAACAATCGCATTTAGAATTTAAGATTGCGAAGCTAAAGAATGTAATTTCTAATGCGCGTATTTTAGATGAAAGTCAGTTAGACACTTCTAAAGTGTTGATACATTCTAATGTAGTAATTAAGAATGTTGCAAACGGAATGGAGTTTACATACCGATTGGTTGCAGATTCTGAAACCGATGTTAGAAATGGTAAACTCTCTGTAAATTCTCCAATAGGCAAGGGTTTATTAGGTTCAGAAGTTGGGGATGTGGCAGAAATACAAGTGCCTAGTGGTGTTATGAAGTTTGAAATTATTGCTATTTCTAGGTAAGAAATCAGTTTTTTATTCTTGCAAATGCGAGAACTTATTATAAATTCGGATTTTGACTTGTTCAGCATCCGAATTCTTTTTTTATGGTTACTAACAACTAACAACTAACACATGAGCATCTTTACAAAAATAATTACTGGAGAAATACCAAGTTATAAAGTAGCAGAAAATGACGATTATATTGCTTTTTTAGACATCAATCCAAATGCAAAAGGG
>JBLHIE010000015.1:0-24215 GCA_047614925.1 Arenicella sp. | reverse complement strand
TAGGTAACGAAAATAGTATAATTATATGAGTTTTAAGTGGACCAAGATATTAGGAAATACTATTTCAGTATTAAATTAGTGAACTAAATAATAACTTTAATAATAATCCCTATTAATTACATATACTGTTACAGTTATTGTGTAACTGTTTACGCAGAATGAATATTATTGAGGTGTAGGAGTTGTGTTTTATGAAATCAAGTTAACCTCTATTGGTATCTAATTGATGCTTATAAAGATTAGCTCATTTTACTGCATACAATTTCAAATGTAAAGGGATATAATGGGGCGGTACAAATTAATACAGTTAACATTAATTTGCCAATAAGTTTATTAGTTGCTGATAGTATTTATATATTTGAAAAAAAAAATATGAGAAAAGTTAGTGCTTTATTTTTTCCGTTTCTTATGTGTATTTTAATCGGAAGTATAAATAATATTTCTGCGCAAGTTGAGTTAAAAACAAATATTCCAACTTTGGCTGTTGGAGTTCCTAATATTGGTTTAGAATTTCAAGTTGGAAAAAATACAAGTATTCAATTAGATGTATTGGGCTCTTTTTGGGACTCTGTAGATGGGAAACCGTTACAGATAAATCAAACTTTTTTAGAATTTAGATATTATAGCAATTCAGACATTAGTGGATGGTTTGCTGGAGCGCACCTTGGATATGGGATGTTTACTTTTCAAAAACCTTCTAATCTTATAATTTATCCAAGATACTCAACTTATGGCAACACAGATGGGTCTTATCGCTCGGGACGTTCAGTTTTTCACGGATTGACTATTGGTTATAAAAAACGTATTAACAAGCGTTTTTCTCTAGAATTATTTATGGGTGGGGGATATGCGATGTCTAATTATAAAGGGTATCTAGGAAAGGTAAGAGTTGATGTTCCTTCAGAGGTAAATAGACCATTTAACGGTAGTGGAGAAGTTTTGATATATAGAGGTGGGTTAATGCTTATTTATAAAATATTTCCTTATAAAAATAAAGCTAATAGAACCTAAACTATAGACATATCCTCTTCCTTTAATTCAGCTGTTTCTAAACCTCTTAAATACCTACAATTATTCTGTAAGTGTTTCACCTAGAGTTAATATTGTTGAGGTTTAGGAAATGTGTTAGATGAAATCATTGATTATATTTGATAAAACTATATGAATGGATAAGAAACAAGTAACTCAAAAAATAAAAAAAGATTGAAGTAATACGGAAAGGAATAAGCACTAAAAGCGAACCCCGTTTATAATTTATTGCTAGCTCTTGCATACTTACGAAAATCCTCGCGAATTTTCTATTCGTGTTTTATTTGCTAAATTAGGTGTTTGAAAAATGCAATAAACTTTATAAAGCACGTTGGCATTCATTTTCTTTTAAGTGTTTTAAAAACAGTATTTATCGATTTTAAATTATCTTAAATTATAAATTTACCTATGAATCATATATTATCTCAAAAACACGTATTCACAAAAGCACACACACAAAATCATAGACAATCTTTTGCTTTAAATAGAAATGTATCGGGTTTCAATATTCAGAAGAAAGAACTTATTTACACCATAGTTTCTGATAAGTCTGAAGGTGCTTTTATTTGGGATATTGATGGTAATAAGTATATCGATTTAACGATGGGTTTTGGCTCTATACTTTTTGGCCATAATTATTCACCCATCTGTAAAGCAATTGAAAAGCAACTAACTAAAAGCTGGTCAGTTGGACCAATATCCCCGTTAGCAGGAATACTAGCTAAACAAATTACAACGGCTACAAATACAGAAAGAGCTGCTTTTTTTAATTCTGGAACAGAGGCAATCATGGTTTCTTTAAGAATTGCAAAAGCAGTAACGAAAAAAAAGTATATTGTATTTTTTAAAGGTGCCTATCATGGTACATTTGACCCATTACTTACGCTAAGAAGAGATCAGCAAACAAATATTGCCAAAGAATCTATTCCTGGAATTACACAATCTATTTTAAATGAATCTTATGTTTTTGATTATGGCGCAGAAGAATCTTTAGATTTTATTAAAAAAAACAAAGATGATATTGCAGCTGTTCTTGTTGAACCAGTACAGAGCAGAAACCCTAGTTTACAACCAATTGAATTTTTAAAGAAAATACGAAGTATTACCGAACAAAATAATATTGCACTTATTTTTGATGAAGTAATTACCGGTTTTAGAATTGAAATTGGAGGTTGCCAAAAACGATTTAACATACAAGCAGATATTGTTACTTACGGAAAAGTAATTGGGGGTGGATTGCCAATTGGTATTGTCGCTGGTAAATCAAAATTTTTAGATGCTATTGATGGGGGTTTTTGGCAATATGGAGATCAATCAATTCCAAAAGTAAAGTCAACTTTTGTTGCAGGTACATTTTGTCATCATCCTTTAGCAATGGCTGCGTCTTTAAAAACACTAGAAATACTGAATAATAATAACGGCCAATTGCTAAAAGAATTAAACACTAGAACAGCCAATTTTTGTGATAGAATGAATGCATTTTTTAAAGAAAATTTTCCAAAATTGTCAATTGTTCATTTCGGATCCTTATTTAGATTTGTGACACCTGGAAAATATAAAGAAATTTATAATCAACTTCTTTTAAATGGCGTTTATATTTGGGAAGGAAAAAACTGCTTTATTTCAGCAGCACATTCAGAGGACGTAATTGTGATATTGGAGGATAAAATTAAGTTAAGCTGTAAACAATTAGTAGATAACGGTAGTATAAAAAAACAAGTTTAAGCAATTATGAAAAAAGAAATCCTATTTACTGATGGCAAATATTCAATTCAAAGACATCAGGGTATTCCTAAAGAAGCATTTCATTTTTTAGATAGCATTGCTTGGGGAAATGAAGGCGCTATCTATGAACACAAAAATACGGAAGAAAATATTAAATTAATAAAAAACCCTGTACTACTTGCAATATTTGAAGGTGAAATAATAAGAGCAACTGCTGTTTTTTGCATGACAACTGTAACTACTAATAGGGAACAATTTAATTGTAATTACATAAGATATTTTGCTTCATCAAAAGAAATACGGGGCAAAGGAGTTATGAAGAAATTCTCTATAAAAGTGATGGAATTAATTCGTGAAAAGGAAAAAGAAAAAACCATTTACTTTGCCTGTATAGAAAAAGCAAACAAAAGTTCGTATAAGGTGGTGGAAAGTGCTGGTTATAGCCCTTTAGGCACCGTAAACACATTAGGTTTTAGTCGTTTTTTTCCGAAAAAAAATAAAAATATTTTACAAATCACCACGAAAGAGCAAAAAGCAGAAGTTTTAAATTTACTTGAACAAAGCTATGAAAATCATGCCTTGACCCAATTCGATTCTTTATTTATTCGAAACAATTATTTTGTTATTCGAGAAAAAGGACAAATCATAGCAGGATGCCAGTATCACCGTACACATTGGGTTATTAACAATATGAAAGGTTTTATGGGGAAAATAATAATGAATATTGTTCCCTTAATACCCATTATTAATAAATTATTTAATCCAAAGCGATTTGAATTTTTAGCCTTTGAAGGCCTCTACTTCAAACCGGGTTGTGAACAACAATTATATGCTTTATTCGAAGGTTTACTGGCCAAAGAAAAATTAAAATCTTCTATGTTTTGGTTGGGAAACACCTGTCCAATACGTAAAAATATTCTAACAAAAGGTAAATTAGGGATGATTCATTCTTTTATAAAAGATTCTGATGTTGAAATTATGGCAGCTTATAAAAACATACATGAAACTAAAATTGAGAATTTAAAATCGAAACCTATATATGCTTCGGCTTTTGATTATATTTAATATTCATTTTATGAAAGAATATGAAGATTTCGCGAAATTACTAATCAACCCAAAAGGTTCAACTCCTATTTATAATTGCCTCCTGAATATAAATAGCGAAAAAAAGAAGGTCAATTATAATATTGCTTTGGGACAAATCGGTGCTTCTGGTAGAAAAATAGGTGAAAATTATCGTTTTCGAACAGGAAGTATTACCAAAACCTTTACATCAACTATTATTTTACAGTTGATGGAGGAGGGGTTTCTAAAACTAGAAGACTCTTTTCTCAATTGTTTACAAAACGATGAAACAAAAAAAAAGTTGTCAGAAATATTGTTTTGTGGTAATATTAATTACTCTAGGAAAATAACAGTCAAAAACTTACTACAACATAAAAGTGGCCTCCGAGATTGTTTTGCTGATGATGAAAGATTTTTTGCAGACATCAAAAAACATCCAAAACAAGATTGGAATTGGAAAAATACTTTAGATACGTATTTTAAATATCAATTGCATAAAAAAGGGGTGTTTAAGCCAGGGGAAAGCTTTTATTATTCTGATACAAATTATGTGCTATTAGCTATATTAATTGAAGAAATAACAAACAAAAAATATCATGAGGTACTGGAAGAACGAATTTTAAATCCACTCTCTCTTCATGACACTTATTTAGAATTTCACCAAAATAAAAAAGGTTCAACTCCAATTATATTTCCATATCACGGTCCGAATTCATTAGAAAATGTAAACACATCATTTGATTGGGGGTGTGGTGGCATCGTATCATCAACACGAGACTTGAATGTTTTTATAAGAGCCCTTTTAACCGGTCAATTATTCAATGATATTAAAACACTCAAGCAAATGATTAATTTTGATGATAACTCAATCATATCATCTCCGAAAAAAGGGGAAATAAAGTATGGAATGGGCATTCAACAAAAGAATATAGGGGAACATAATTTTATTGGTCATAATAGTGCTTATGGGGGTATGGTCTTTTATAATTCGGAAACTGATACAAGTTTAGTTCTTAATATAAATCAAGTTACTGCACCTCACAAGGCAGAATGGCTTCTAAAAAAAACGGTTGAAGCTTATTTTTCATAAAAAACAAACACAGTATTATAAGCAAATGTCAACAATGGCTATAATTAATTGCTTGGTTTTATATAATTTACATAAGATCAGAATCAATAAAAGAGGAGAATGCTCTACATGTCTTAGGTTGTCATTCTTTTAAAAAAGAAAAATTTTAACTACACCATTCATTTTGTTTACAGTATACAGAGTAGATATCCCTTTTTTCAACAAAGAAATTATGGCACTTGTCTAAGTTAAAAATATTCAAAACACTTGTTCTAGATTACTCATAGTTTATTGCTTTCGTCTATTTAAGTTTTAAATAGACTTCCTACTGAGAAAAGGCTTCTTAAAAGGTAAAGTTTGAATCAAGAGTTAATATAGTTTTTTATTACTAAAGAACTATGTTAAAACTTTCTTTGAAAAAGAATTAATACCAATAAATATAATATATTTGAGTTCTTAAAAAAAAACATGAACTTAATGAAGTTTGTTTATCTCAAAACTTTTCTTTTATGTGTTGCTTTTTTTTCAATAAAAAGTCAAGCACAAGAAACATTACCAATATATACAGATTATTTATCTGATAATATTTTTTTGGTACACCCTGCTGCCGCAGGAATAGGTAATTCTAGTAAATTAAGGCTCACGGCAAGGCAACAATGGATTGGAGTGCCAAATGCACCCTCTCTGCAAACAATAAGTTTTCATACCAAATTGGGCGAAGAATCTAACGCAGGTTACGGTTTTGTGTTGTTTAATGACAAAAATGGGTTTCATTCTCAGCAAGGTTTGCAAGGAACTTATGCATATCATTTGCCTATGGGTAATGGTAAAGTCTTTAAGCAATTGTCTTTTGGACTTGCTTTTTCATTTGTTCAAAATCAATCAGACCAAAGAAGCTTTGCAGGAGATCCTGCAATTAGCCAAATTATAGAAAGTACAAGTTATTACAATGCAGATTTTAGCACGGCATATCACAACGGAGGCTTGTCTTCTTACTTTACCGTTAAGAACTTGTTCCTTACCGCTAAAAATAATTTAAATGTTCAGGAGCCTTTAGATTTGAGAAATTACGTTTTATCTGTAGGTTATTATTTTGAAGAAGGAACTTTTCTACAACTAGAGCCTTCTTTAATGCTTCAGTTTAGAGAAGGAACAGGAGAACGCATAGCTGATTTTAATATAAAGGCCTATAAGACATTTTCAGAAACTCAAATTTGGGCAGCCTTATCTTACAGAAGAAATTTTGATGCTAATAATAGTTTAGATAAAGCTGCATATATCTCACCTATAATTGGAGTAAATTACAAAAACTTCATGTTTTCATATACACATACAAAACAGTTAAACGAAGTCTTGTTTGCTGAGAATGGTTTTCATCAAATTTCTTTAGGTTTTAATTTATGGACTCGCGAGAGAAGAGGAGCTGCTTGTCCTAATATTAATGCAGCTTACGGAAGCTTTTAGAAATCAGCTTTTAAAATTTTTATATCTTGTTGCCTGCTATTTAATAAGAGGTCTTCTAAAACAGCAGTTTCTTTATTCGTATAAATTAAATGCTGGGGAGTCTTATTTTTAGTGCTATTTGCAAGGTGATGGTTCTTTAAAATTGCCTTTGTTTGTTTAGCTACAGCTTCACCAGAATCTATTATCTGTATCTGTGGTCCAACTATTTTTCTAATTTGAGGAATTAAATAAGGATAGTGGGTGCATCCTAAAACTAGAGAATCTATATTACTAGCAACCATCGGTTTTAAATAGGAAGATAGTAAAGATGTCATTTCTTCTGAATTTAATTTACCACCTTCTATTAGCTCTACGAGCCCTTTTCCTATAGTTTCTTCTATCTGAATGTCTTTTCTAATAGTACTTGATGTTTTTTCAAATAAGGTGCTGTTTAGCGTTCCTTTTGTTGCCAAAATAGCAATCTTCTTCGTTTGGGTACTTAAGGCCGCTGGTTTGATAGCAGGTTCTATACCTATAAAAGGAATGTGGTAGTTGCTTCTTAAGAAATCTATTGCATTTGTTGTAGCCGTGTTGCAGGCAACAACAATCAATTTACAATTTTCACTTAATAGAAATTTTATGTTTTTTTCGCACAACGCTATAATCTCTTCTTTTGATTTTTCTCCGTAGGGAGCGTTTTTACTATCAGAAAGATAAATAGTGTGCTCCTTTGGTAAAAGTGTTATTACTTCTTTCCAAATAGAGGTTCCACCAACACCAGAGTCAAAAAAGCCGATAGGAAAATTATTAGATACCATATCTTGTAAAAATAAAGAAACCTACTTTAAAAAGTAGGTTTCTTTATTTTATTTATAAAAAGTAAAATTTGTTTAGCGCTTATTGCTGTCTAGGCTTATCTGCTAATAAACCTAATTTAGCTTTTGCAGCGTCATATAAGTCTGTACCTTTTTTTATGATTAAAGATTTCGCATCAAATACATATAAGATTCCTTTTGCGTCAGCAATACTTTCGATAGCTATTTCAGCTTTCTTTACAATAGGTTCTAAATCTTGTGCTTGTCTTTTTTGCATTTCTTGATAAGCCGCTTGTTGTGCTTGGTCAAATCTTGCTTTATCTAATTGTACTTCTTGCGCTCTGTCTTTGTTTGTCGTCTCTGTCTGTGTAGCTTGTTCTGCAGTGTATTTTTGAACTTTAGCTTCTAATTTCTTCTTTAAACCTTCAATTTCACTTTGGTAAGATTTACCTAATTTCTCTAAAGTAACAGTTAATGCTCTTGTTTCTGGCATATTATCTATAACTCTTTGGTAATCTACATGACCTATTTTTTGTGCATTTGTAACACCAGCTACTCCTAAAGTGAATACAGCAATTAATAGTAACGTTTTAAAATTTTTCATTCTTGTTTAATTTAATTGTTATTGTCTTGGGTTTTTTGTTTTTCTCTTGCTTCTTCCTTTTTCTTAATCAAAGCAGCTCTCTTTTTTCTTAGCAACTCTCTTTTTTTGTTCCTGATATTTAATAACTCTTTTCTTCTGTCTGCGATAGCTTGCTTTTTTGCTTCTCTATCTGATAACTTTTTAGCAACAGCAACTTCTTTTTTCTCTATAATTTCTTTTTGTGCTCCTGTAAGCGCTGCAGGAGTGTTTTTATCTTCCTTTTTAGCTTTTTTCTCGTCTACTAATCTTGTTCTGTCTATTGTAGATAAAACGAGGTCGCTAATATCGTATTTTTTATTTGAATATAGCATTACTAATTCACTAGATTTGTCAAAAACAAAGTCATAATTCTTTCTAGCAGAAATATTCTGGATGGCATTATACACTTGATCTTGAATTGGCTTCACCAATTGTTTTCTAAGTATAAACATATCTCCTTGAGGGCCAAAATATAAAGATTCTAATCTTCTTAATTCTCTTTGCTTTAAAGATATTTCTTCTTCTTTTTCTTCTATTAGATCTTTTGTTAGAATCGCCTTTTCATTTGCCAAATCTGTTTTTAATACTTCTATAAATCTCGCTTGTTTGTCTAGTTTTTGTTGCCACTTTACAATTTTACCATCTAAAGTGTTTTGAGCCTCTAAATATTCTGGAACATTTTCTAGAATGTATTCCATATCTATATAAGCTATTATTTGGCCTCTTTGAGCCCAAGAAAGACTTACCGAAAGTAAAAGAACTGTAAATAAAAATATTTTTTTCATTTGTTAACTGTTTAGAAAAAACCGTGCCAAAAAAAAGATGACATTACAAATGCACTGTTTTCTTAGAATTGTCTTCCGATAATAAAATGTGTTTGCCAGCCAGATTTCTCTATTTGCCCCGGTAATGGATCAAATCCATGGGCGAAATCAATTCCTAACAATCCAAAAGCAGGCATAAATATCCGAACTCCTAAACCAGCTGATCTTTTTACATTAAACGGATTAAAATCTTTAAAATTGTCATAAGAATTACCAGCTTCTAAGAAACCTAAAGTGTAAATAGATGCAGAAGGAGTGTCTGTGATAGAATACCTAAGTTCTAATTGAAATTTATTGTAAATAGTTCCTCCAGCAATTGAAGACAACCTGTTGTTTTCATAACCTCTTAGTCCAACCGTTTCCCTTCCGTCTAATTGAAACTGCGCGATACCGTCTCCACCAACAAAATAACGCTCAAAAGGTGTTTGTCCTAAATCACTACTATAAAAGCCTAAAAAGCCCATTTCTGCATTGGTCATTAAAACCAATTTATCGGTAAATGAAGTGTACCATTTTCCTTTTGCATCAAACTTGTAATATTCTAGCCATTTAAATTTATCTGCAAGAAAATCATTCTGTTGTTCTGCAGTTAAATTTGTGGGTTGATCGTAGTTTTTGTCTGTAAATAAAGAATAGGGAAGCGTTGCCTTTACACCGAAAGAAAATTCAGAACCATATGTTGGAAAAATTAAACTTGGTCCTGCAGAACTTCTACTAATGTTTAAATTGTAAGACAAGTTATTTAAGGTACCGTTGTTTAAAACATTATCTCCAACTCTAAAACCATAATTTTTTAATTGAAAACTTTGATAAGAAATTGTTTGTGATAATTGGAAAAAATCATCGGGCCATTTTAAACGCTGTCCTAAACCGATAGAGGCTCCTGTAATTCCTAATTTTCGATCTTTATCAACATCAAATGTTTGTGGATTTAGCTGAAACTGATTGGATTGATAGATAGAGAAAGACAATGATTTTGGTTTTTTACCACCATACCAAGGTTCTGTGAAAGAAAAACTATACGTATTAAAAGTTCTACTAGATTGTAACCTTAAAGATAATTTTTGCCCATCTCCTGTTGGTAAAGGTTTGTATGCTTCCTTGTTAAATATGTTTTTTACAGAAAAGTTGTTAAACGAAAGACCCAGCGTTCCAATAAAAGAACCCCCACCATAACCACCTTGTAATTCTATTTGACTGCCCCCTTTTTCTATTACGTTAAAGTTGATGTCTGTTGTTTTGTCTTGATAGTTTGGAACTACATCTGGCGTTACATTTTGATCAAAAAATCCTAGTTGACCAATTTCTCGAATAGATCTAATAATTTCTCTTCTGCTAAATAAGTCTCCTGGTTTTACCCGTAATTCTCTAAAAATAACATGGTCATTTGTTTTGTCATTCCCAGCAACGGTTACTTTTTTAATACGTGCTTTTTCGTCTTCTCTAATTCTAACTTCTACCGTAATAGAATCGTTTTCTACTCTGGTTTCTACTGCATTTACTTGAGAAAATAAGTACCCATTATTTTGGTATTCAGAAGAAATGTCAAAAGAAGTTGGACTTCCATCACCATTTACACGTTCTTTTAATACGGCACCATTGTAGATATCCCCTTTTTCAATTCTTAAGACTTGCTGCAATTGCTCATCTGTATATTCTTTATTCCCAACAAATAATATTTCTGCAAAACGGTATTGTTTCCCTTCTTCTAAATCTATATTAATATCTATCGTATTGTCATCATTCCAAGAAATACCTTCTTTTAAAATACGAGCATCCCTGTAACCTAGTCTACTATATTTATCTAATACACTTTCTAAATCTTCTTGATAATCTTCTTCGATGTATTTAGATCCTTTCCAGAATCGGCCAAAAAACTTCTCTTTAGTATTAGACATTGCTTTTCTGATTTTTTTACCAGAAAGTTCTTTATTACCTGTAAAGTTAATATCTTTTATTTTTATTTTTTGTCCTTTATCAATAAAAATAGCCATATTAACAATGTTAATATCTGTGGTATCTTTAGTAACATCTAAAGAGACTTTGGTTTTTAAGAAACCTTTGTCTGTATATTTTTTAGTGAAATAGTTTTTGGTAGTAACTAATAAATTATCTGTTACCATTTTACCCAGTTTTAACTCTGCTTCTGTGATAAGGTCTTTTGCTTTAGATTTTTTGATACCATTAATTTTTACCTGATTTAATTGTGGAAGCTCCTGTACTTCTAATCTCAGGTAAACGGTTTCTCCATCAATTCTGTCTAAATAAACATCTACGTCACTAAATTGTTTACTCTCATAAAGTTTTTTAATGGCACTTGTAAGTTTATCTCCGGGTAATTTAATGGTTTGTCCATATCTAAGACCTGTAAAAACTCTTACAGTTTCTTCACTAAACTTTTGAAGTCCTGTTACAGAAATACCTCCTAAAATGTATGCTTTTCCTTTTTCAAAAGAAATATTTTTATTAATTAGTGTATCTTTTTTAACTATCGTTAAACTATCTTTTTTGTCTTGTGCACTAATGTTATAAGTAGAAAATAGTGCGGTAAGCACTATTGCTGCGGAAAATAATTTCATAAAAAGTTTATTCTGTAATTTGTTCGCTTGTCTTTCCAAATCTTCGTTCTCTATTCTGATAATCTATAATTGCATCGTAAAAATCTTCCTTTCTGAAATCTGGCCAAAGTATATCTGTAAAGTACAATTCGGCATAAGCCATTTGCCAAAGTAGGAAATTACTAATGCGATGTTCACCACTAGTTCTTATCATTAAATCTACTTCGGGCAAATTAAACGTATATAAATGGTTATTAATAATATTTTCATCAATTTCTTTCACAGAAAGTTCTTTATTAACAACTTTTTTAGATATGTTTTTGATTGCGTTAACAATTTCTTCTCTAGAACCATAACTCAATGCCAATGTCATTATAATTTTAGAATTGTCTTTAGTCTCACTAATTACATGACTTAATGCTTTTTTAGCTTTTTCAGGTAAGGTGTCTATACATCCAATAGCATTCACGACAACACCATTTTTTTGAAAAGTAGGTAATTCCTTTTTTAATGAGTTTACAAGCAAGCTCATAAGTGCATCTACCTCTAACTTTGGTCTTTTCCAATTTTCTGTAGAGAATGCATATAAAGTAATTGCCTTCACCCCAATCTGAGCTGCAGATTCTATAGACTCTCTTACGGCTGTTAGCGCATTTTTGTGACCAAAAACTCTGCTCATTCCTCTGCCTTCAGCCCAGCGCCCATTACCATCCATAATAATGGCAACGTGTTTGGGGACTCTTTGCAAATTAATAAGTAATTTTTTATCCATATTTTCTTACAATCCTTTTGTATAACACGCGGGTCTGCCAAAGGTGTATATTAAAGAAACACCTGTAAACATATACCAATCATTACTGTTTCCTTCAATCGAATAATCTAAATTATTCTCTGAAACAAAATCTAAATCGTCTTTAAATGTATATCTAAACTTTGTATCTAATGAAAAAGCAAAATTACCAAATAATTTAGACTTTAAACCAATACCTATTGGTATTGCAAATGCCGTTTTATTTTCTAAACTTTCTTCTTTTAAAACACTGTAATTAAAAACAGCCAATTCAGCTAAAATATAAGGCGTCCAACTTTTATCTTCGGATGAAAGTTCATATTCGTAAAAGTTAAATTCTAGTCCTAAAGCGAGCTCATTGATAGTATTAGAAAAACGCAACCCTCTATTCTGTCTAAAATCTGTATCCGCCTCAGCATCATTTCCTGCAATTGGCAAATAACTAAATGTGGCTTTTAAAGCAATCCTAGGGTTGTAATTGTATTTTAAAAATACGTTACCTGCTAATTTATTAGGATAGATGTAATTTGTTCTGCCAATATCACCAACATAATTAGTACCTCCTAAAGAAACGCCAATTTCATATTCTTGTCCCAACAAAGTTGAAAAGAATCCAATGCAAATAATAAATAAAACAGGTGTTCTCATTTTAGAAAATAGCGAGCAAATATAAGAATTACAATTTGCTTTATAAGGTTAATACTCAGTCTTTTTTGAATAACAAGTTTTTCGCCTTTTTATTGTTTTATAACGCCTAAAAATTGGTTTCATTTCTAGTATCTTCTCCCCATAATAGCTTACTGCGCAATGTTTGTAAAAAAGATTGATTGTTAGGCGTAATGCTCTTAATTGTAAACGGTGCCTTTTCTATAAAAACTTTGGTGTTTTCTGCAACGGAGGTAATTCTAGAATCTAGGGATATTAAAAATTCTTTTTCTCTGGAGTCCACTTCTAATTGGATAGAGGTTTCGTCTGAAATAACCATAGATCTGGCTGTTAAATTGTGCGGTGCAATTGGTGTAATTACTAAATTCTTAGAATCGGGTGCAATTACAGGGCCGTTGCAGCTTAAAGAATAGCCTGTAGAACCTGTTGGTGTTGCAATTATTAAACCATCTGCCCAATAGTTGGTTAAATATTCATGGTTTAAATTGGTGGTTACACCAATCATGGAAGTAGTGTTTTTTCTTGCAATGGTTACTTCGTTTAATGCAAAATTTAGCTCAGCAAACTTCTCTGTACCTGGTGCGGTTTTAACAGATAAAAGTGTTCTTTCTTGCACAGAATATTCACCCTGTAAAATAAGACTTACACTTTCTTTTATGCTCTTTTTATTAATAGTTGCTAAAAAGCCTAATCTGCCGGTGTTTATCCCACACATTGGTATTCCTAAATCTCTAATATAGGTAACGGCTCTTAAAATTGTGCCATCTCCACCTAAAGTAAACATCAGGTCAAAAGAGTTGTTTAAATCATTAAAATGAGAAAATGTTGGGTATTTTTTGTCTAAAATTTTACCTTCAACTAATAAATTATAAAATTTCTCTTCGATAAAACAAACAACATTGTTTTTTTCTAAAATGCTTAAAAGAATTTGTATTTCTTTCTCTGCTGAAATAGAATAAGATTGTCCGTAAACTGCTACTTTCTTCATTTGTAATTCAGTTTTTTAATAAATTTATGCTAATAAACCAAAGGGGCATGGTTACATTTCTAAGTATTTTTGCAAATAATCAGACCTGCTTTTTAAATTTTCTAAATACACATCATTTTCATGTGTAGAAATTATTTTATAAGCGTACCTTCTAAAGGTATGCATGATTTCATGAATGTCTTCTGTGCTAATTTTAAGTGTAATTTGTACTAAATCTTGCTGTTTTTCTGAAAGATACATTCCTAATAACTTACCACCATTAGATTCTACAATTTGTGATATTTCAGCCATAGAATAGTCATTTTCTTGTTTTTCTATAACGAGGGTTTCGCTATTTTCAATCATAAACGGACTCGTAGAGAAGACGTCTAAAACGTCACGTAAATCGTAATATCCAATATATGCCTCTTTTTTATTCAGAACAGGTATGATATTCGTATCGTTGTCTGCAAAAATTTTAAGAAGCTCTAAAACGGTTGCTTTTTCATCTGCAAAAAAAGAGTTTAACAAATGAGTATGCGCGACCAATTCATCAGAATTATTTTCTATCGCTTGAATATCTTCACGCGCAAAACTACCCAAAATAACACTATTTTCTACCACAGGAAAATGCGTGATTGGAAAATTATCAAACAATTTTTTAACTGCCTTTACACTGCTATTTAAGGGTGTTGGTTTTATTTCATTAAGAATGTAATCTATAATATTCATGCTGTACGAATATAGGATAAAATGATTTAATAATTTATCTTTGCAGTCTAATTTTAGACGATGACAAAGTTAAGTGTAAATATTAATAAAATAGCAACTTTAAGAAACTCTCGTGGGGGTGATGTACCAAATTTATTAAAAGTTGCGGCAGATATAGAAAGTTTTGGGGGCCAGGGCATTACCATTCATCCAAGACCCGATGAAAGACATATTAAATACCAAGACGCTAGAGATTTAGCTGGGGCTGTAAAAACAGAATTTAATATTGAAGGAAATCCGATCAAATCTTTTATGGATTTGGTTTTAGAGACCAAACCAACACAAGTTACTTTGGTACCAGATACTATTCATGCTATTACTTCGAATGCAGGTTGGGATACGATAAAACATCAGTCCTTTTTAAAGGAGGTGATTCAAGAGTTTCAACAAAACGGAATTCGAACTTCCATTTTTATCGATACAGATTTTAAAATGATTGAAGCTGCGGCTGCAATAGGCGCAGATAGAATAGAATTGTACACAGAAGAATTTGCCAAACAGTATGATTTAGGAAATAAAGAAGCGATAAACCCTTACACAAATGCTGCAGTTTTAGCACATAAATTAGGATTGGGTATCAATGCAGGACATGATTTAAGTTTAGAAAACATTCAATATTTTAAACAATACATTCCTAATTTGGCTGAAGTTTCTATCGGTCATGCGCTTATTGCAGAAAGCTTGTACTTAGGTCTAGAAAATGTGGTAAATATGTATTTGCACCGATTGAAGTAGGTTTTTAGTTATCAGTTTTCAGTAGGCAGTTATCGGTTTTCAATTATCAATAGTAGTAACAGTAAATAGTTTTAGCTGGTTTAGGAAAGCAGTGTAATAACTTTATGCATCTCTGTATAATAACAATATTAAAAAGTAGCAGGTTGTGTAAAGAAGTACTATAATTATGCTGCGAATGGCGGTGTTTTTTTCAGTGTAATAACAATACCACAATTAATAATTAAGTAAATGTCTAGCAATCCAATATTACATTCAACGATAACAGGCAAAGGAACCCCCTTGTTAATTTTACACGGGTATTTTGGAATGTCTGATAATTGGAAAACATTAGGAAATCAATTTTCTGATGATTTTCAAGTGCACCTAATAGATCAAAGAAATCACGGACGCAGTTTTCATGCAGATACTTTTAATTATGAAGTTTTGGTGGAAGATTTGTACAGTTATATTCAAGCACATCAATTAGAACAAGTATATTTAATAGGCCATTCTATGGGCGGTAAGACAGCCATGTTGTTTGCGGTTATCCATCCTAAATTGGTTGAAAAACTTATAATTGTAGATATTTCTCCAAGAGAGTACCAACCACACCACAATGCAATTTTAGCAGGTTTAAATGCAATAGATTTTTCTATCGACAATTCTCGTGGCAAAGTAGATAAAAAGTTAGGGTACTTCATTCCAGAATTAGGGGTGCGTCAGTTTTTATTAAAAAATGTATTTTGGAAAGAAAAAGGACAGTTGGCTTTTCGTTTTAACTTAGCATCTCTAACAGAAAATAATTCGGAAGTTGGTGAAGCATTACCACCTTTCACTGTTTTTGAAAAGGAGGCTCTCTTCTTAAAAGGCCAAAATTCAGACTATATCACAGAGAGAGAAACAGCAACGATCTCTGCACACTTTACCCGTTCTAAAATTATTGAAATCAAAAATGCGGGTCATTGGTTGCATGCAGAAAATCCTACTCAATTTTACACAGAAGTCTGCGAGTTTTTGAAGTAAATTCCATTGATTTTAACTCTTGATAAAATTATTTACACTCGTAAATATTTAAAAAAAAACCTGAGCAATAACTCAGGGTTTCCCGTTTTTTGTCGGTAAAGTTTTATTCCAAGTTTTCTATAGCAGTAGCATTGCTGGTCTGCTGAAATGGTGCAATAAGTTATTCTTTCAATATTTTTTTAACACGTGGAGAAATGGCCGTTAAGGTTTCATAAACAATAGTTTCTGATATATTCGCAATGTTTTGTATCATTTCTTGACTATTAAAGACAATCACTTCATCTCCTTCTTTGCAATCGATTTTGGTTACGTTTACCATAATCATATCCATACAAACATTGCCAATAATTGGTGCTTTTTGGTTGTTTATTAGTACAAAACCTTTTTTATTTCCTAGTCTTCTAGACAGGCCATCTGCGTGTCCAATAGGTATCGTAGCTGTTTTTGTAGCTTTTTTTGCTTCAAAAGCTCTATTGTAGCCAACAGTTTCTCCAGGTTCAATTGTATGAATTTGAGAAATAATAGACTTTAAATTATGGGTGTTTTTTAACTGTGCAGTTTCTTCGGCGTCATTTCCAAAGCCATACAAACCAATGCCAATTCTTACCATATCAAATTGCGCTTCTGAGTAGTTTACAACACCAGAGGTGTTTAAGATATGCAATATAGGTTCATATCCCAGGTGCTTATAGCATTGTTCTGCGATGTTTGTAAAACTATTTATTTGGTTGGTGGTGAACTCTTTTTCTTCTAAATCTTCACTGGCGGCTAAGTGAGAGAAAAGAGATTGTACTTTTATATGAGCTGTTTTTTTTATTTCTGCTAATATTTTTGGAACCTCTATTTGGGAAAAACCGAGTCTATTTAAACCTGTATTTAGCTTTATATGAATCGGGTAATTCATCAGCGGAGCTTTGGCTGCGAGCTCTAAAAAGGTAGAAAAGATATTAAAATTATATAAAGTTGGTTCTAATCTAAAGTCTACTATAGATTGTAAATTTTGTATGTGTGGGTGTAAAACTAAAATAGGAGTTTGAACACCTGCTTCGCGCAATGCAATGCCTTCATGTGCGTATGCAACAGCAAAGTAGGCTACTTTATCTTCTAGGAACTTCGCAATTTGTACGCCATCACTTCCATAACCAAATGCTTTTACAACCGCTAAAATTTTTGTTTCTGGTTGTAATTTTTGTTTAAAATAATTTAGGTTGTGCACTAATGCACTTCCATCAATTTCTAAAACAGTAACATGATTATTCATTTTTATGCTAATTGTTATTCAGTTTTATCACGAGGTGCTGGTTTTTCAGAAGAACCAGTAGCTACTTTTTGTTTTTGTAAAGCTTTGTAATATGCCGCCCTACTTAAAGGTTCATATTCCTGCGTTTCACCCAACATTACAATCTTATCATTTTTAGCTTTTCTAAAACTATAGTGTGCCAAGTTGCCTGTATGTGTACAAACGGCATGTACTTTTGTAACGTATTCTGCAGTTGCCATAAGTGCTGGCATGGGCCCAAAAGGATTTCCTTTAAAATCCATGTCTAAACCCGCTACAATTACGCGTACACCTCTGTTTGCTAAGTCGTTACAGACCGCTACAATTTCATCATCAAAGAACTGTGCTTCATCGATACCAACAACATCTACATCAGAAGCTAACAATCTAATATTAGAAGAAACAGGAACAGGTGTAGAGCGTATTCTATTGTCATTATGAGAAACTACTTCTTCATGATCATAACGTGTGTCTAGTGAAGGCTTAAAAATTTCTACACTTTGTTTGGCAAACTGTGCACGTTTTAAACGTCTAATTAACTCCTCTGTCTTGCCAGAAAACATCGAGCCACAGATTACTTCAATCCAACCAAATTGTTCTGTATGATTTACTGTATTTTCAAGAAACATTTTGTAATTTTAGGCTTTAGAGATTTAAATTTTGTGTTACTTTGGTATTTAACAAATTTATTAAAATTTACTAGTAAAAAACAACCTGAACTTACAACTTATGCACAAAAAACTGGAAAGCGATTTAATTAGTTTAGCGCACAGCATCTTACAGATGAAAAATAAAGAAAATATTTTCTTATTAAAACAAAAATCGCGCGAAATTTATGAGAAACTATCCCTTTTAGCATTTGTAGAAGAATATGTAAACTCAACCCCTGGTTTAAAAGAAACAAAGGAAGAATTAACAGCCAAGGTAGAAAAAGGATACGAGACCAAAGACTTAATTCATAGTGAAGCAGCAGTTGTTGCCGAAATAGACGCTATTACTCATGATGAAGAGGAAGCTTATTTAGATGTTGAAAATGAAGAATTAGCATTAGAAGTTGGAGAAGGCTTTTCTGATGAGGAACTAATTATTGAAGAAACTGCAGAAAAAATTACAGAAGAAATAGGAGCATACTTAGATGTTGAAGAGCTCGCAGAAATAGAACAACCTTTTGATGATTTAGAGGGTTTAATTTTTGGTGAAACAGAACCGGTAGATTTTAAAGAGGATAATAAGGAAGCTTTGGAGCATAAAGGTTTAACGTTAGAGGAAGAGTTAGAAGACACAATTCCTGTAGATATTATTGCTGATTTGTTTGAGCCGATACAGCCTGCATCTTTAAATGATAAATTGCAAGCCAATATTCAGATTGGTTTAAACGATAGAATTATTTTTGTTAAGAATTTGTTTGATGGCAGTCAGGAAGATTTTAACAGGGTAATTTCTCAGTTAAACACATTTAAAACAGAAAAAGAGGCGAAAAAATTTATCAGTAAAATGGTAAAACCAGATTACAATTGGTCGGAACAAGAAGAGCTAGAAAATCGTCTGTTAACTATTGTCGAACGCAGGTTTGCTTAAAAAAATATTTTTGAAACCCATTTTAATTCATACACATTTTCACAAACGCAGAACAGGCGTTACCGCAAGTATAGAGAATGTACTGCCTTTTTTTGATGCCAAATTTGAAACTTATTTGTATGGTTATGGGGCAAAAGGAAAACATATTACTTTCCAAAACTTAGTAAAATTGTTGTTTTCTGACAGAACAGTTGTGGTGCATTGTCACCGAAATAATGAGATTATGCGGATGTTATTTTTTCGACTTTTAGGCGCTAAATTTAAGTTGATTGCAACGCGCCATGCAGAAACTATTCCTTCTGGCTTGACACTAAAATTACTAAAAAAAGCAGATAAAGTGGTGACGCTCATTGAAAGTATGAGTAAAAAAATAGGAATTAAAAACACGCTTGTGAGCCATGGAATAGCTGTTGATGTGTTTGAGCCAAAAGAGAATGTTCAGTTAGATAATATCACTCAAGAACATCTTATTTTGTGTGCAGGTAGAGTTCGCAAGGCCAAAGGGCACCTTGTTTTATTGGAAGCTGCAAAAGTTTTAAAAGCGCATGAAAACTGGGCTTTGGTCATTGTAGGTAAAGTAGATAAACTTATTTTTTTAGACGAATTAAAAGCAATTGCTAAAAAACATTCCATAGAAAAGCAAGTATATTTTAAAGATGAAACGGCAGCTATTATTTCTTACTACCAAGCATCTAAAATTGCAGTAGTACCAAGTTTTTCTGAAGGCTTTTCTTTAGTAACTGCAGAAGCCATGTCTTGTGGTTGCTCTGTAATTGCTACAAAAAACGTAGGTGTTCATTCTTCATTAATTAAGCATGCTGAAAATGGTTATTTATTTGAAGCAGGAAATACGGCTGAGCTGGAACAGCTCTTAATACAGTCAATTACCAGCCAAATTCCTTTGTTAGGAAGCCAAGCAAGAGAAAAGATACTACAAAATTGGAGTGCTAAAAAAGAAGCAGAAAGTTTAACAGAGGTTTACAAAAACGATTAGGACGGGCTATGAAGGCCAGACCGTAAATGAAAGGATGTAAACAAGCGGAGGTCAGAAAAAAATTGATACAGCAATCAATAAAAGAGAAGAAAAAATGCTTGAAGAATTTTTAAAGAACGAAATCTATCCGATTTTAAGTTTTAATGCTTCAACTACACTTTTACGATTCCCAACAAAAATTTCATTCTCAACTATAAAAACAGGGCGTTTCAAAAAAGTATACTCTTCTAAAATATGCTGTCTGTAAGCTGCTTCAGAAATATTTTTACTTTTTAAACCCATAGATTTGTATAAGCGTGCGCGTTTGTTAAAGAGATTTTCATAACTGCCAGAAAGTTGGTGCATTTCCTCTAATTGTTGTGCATTTACGGGATTTGATTTGATTTCTTGTAGTTCAAAACCATCGGTGTTTATTTCCTTTAAAATTCTTTTGCAGGTATCACAAGTTTGTAAATAATAGCCTTTTTTCATTTGAATCAATTATATTTGTTTCATCAAAAATAAACATAAAAATGAAGACACAATTCAATGTTTTAAGAATATCTAGAGATTTAGTAGCAAAAGAATTAGAAGGTTTAACTTTAGATCAAATTCATACAATTCCTAAAGGATTTAAAAATAGTATTGCTTGGAATATAGCTCATTTGGTGGTTACGCAACAATTATTACATTATAAATTATCAAACTTAGACTGTTTGTGTCCAGATGAATTAATTCAAGGATATAAAAAAGGAACCATACCAACCACAAACTTTACAGAAGAAGAGTTTGAAGAGGTAAAAGACTTATTAATAGGTTTGCCAGATACGTTGCAAGAAGATTTTGAAGCAGGTATTTTCGAGAATTTCTCAGCATACCCAACAAGTACAGGTTTGGTGTTAGACAGTATAGAAACTGCCCTTGTATTTAACAATTATCACGAGGGTATTCATTACGGAATTATAAGATCTATTAAGAAATTTTTGTAGTTGTATTAGAAGCTACTTCCAGCTTTCTGTTATCTCTTTTTCGCACCTAAAAAAAGGATGCCACTACAATCTGGGCTACCCTTGTTTGCCAATTACTATCTTATTTAAAGAAGTAAGAAGGTCTATTTTTAAAAGGCTAAAATCCCAAATAAAAGTCAAAAAAATGAAATTTAATACCAAAACTATTCACGGAGGTCAAAAACCAGAGGCTACAACAGGCGCTGTTATGCCGCCTGTTTTTATGACTTCAACCTATGCGCATTCAAATCCGGGAGAACCTCAAGAATACGAATACTCCAGAGGCGGAAACCCAACAAGAACCGCTTTAGAAAATAGTTTTGCATCTATAGAAAATGGTACGCATGGTTTTGCGTTTTCGTCTGGTATGGCGGCAATAGATTGTGTTTTAAGAACACTAAATCCTGGTGATGAGGTAATTGCTGGAGATGATTTGTATGGCGGAACGTACCGAATGTTTACAAGGCTGTTTCAGAAATACGGTCTCGAATTCACCTATGTAGACATGAATGCTGTAGCGAACGTAACGGATGCAATTACAGAGAAAACTAAACTAGTTTGGATAGAAACACCAACCAATCCATTAATGAAAATTGCAGATATTGAGGCAATTTGTACCGCAGTAAAAGAGGTGAATAATAGAGTTTTAATAGCGGTAGACAACACCTTCGCAACACCTTATTTGCAAAGACCTTTAGACTTAGGAGCGGATATTGTAATGCATTCTGCTACAAAATATTTAGGAGGCCACTCAGATTTAGTCATGGGAGCCTTAATGGTAAAAGAGGCGAAATTAGCAGAAGAATTGCATTTTATTCAGTTTGCTGCGGGCGCTACTGCAAGTCCGATGGATTCTTTCTTAGCCTTAAGAGGTATAAAAACATTACATATAAGAATGCAACGTCATTGTGAAAACGGACGTGCAGTTGCCAATTTCTTAAAGAAGCATCCAAAAGTTGGTGCGGTTTATTATCCGGGTTTAGAAGACCATCCAAGTTATGCCATTGCTAAAAAGCAAATGAAAGATTTTGGAGGCATGGTTTCTTTCAGTTTAAAGAACGATAGCAGGGAAGCAACTTTTAGGTTTCTAAAAAACACCAAGGTATTTACATTGGCAGAGTCTTTAGGCGGTGTAGAGAGTTTGGTAAACCATCCGGTAACCATGTCACATGCGTCAATACCAGAAAAAACGCGCTTAAAGATAGGAATTACAGACGCTTTAATTCGTTTGAGTGTTGGTATAGAAGATGAAGAAGATCTTTTAGCAGATTTAGAAGCGGCTTTAGACTTTTAGAAAAAATTATACTTTTCGTAAGACTTTTAAAAAGAAAGGGATGAAGTTTTTAAACTTCATCCCTTTCTTTTTTATTTTCAATTAAAATAATCCGTTTATTTGAGCATCTATTCTGTCTATAACGTATCCTAAATCTTCAGGTTTGGTTACAAAATCTAAATTATCTACATCAATTATTAAGAGTTTTCCTTTTTTATAAGTAGAAATCCACGCTTCATAACGCTCGTTTAATCTGCTTAAATAATCAATGGAGATAGAGTTTTCGTACTCTCTACCACGTTTGTGAATTTGCCCCACTAGTGTAGAAATGTCTGCACGCAAGTAAATTAATAAATCTGGCGGTTTTACTAAATTTTCCATCAAATCGAATAAAGAACTATAGTTATTGTAATCTCTGTTCGTCATTAAACCCATTGCATGCAAGTTCGGTGCAAAAATACGTGCATCTTCATAAATGGTTCTATCCTGAATAATATTTTTACCAGATTCTCTCAATTCTAGAATCTGTCTAAAGCGGCTATTCAAAAAATATACTTGTAAATTAAAAGACCAACGCTCCATTTCTGTATAGAAATCATCTAAATACGGGTTCTCATCTACAGACTCATAGTGAGGTTTCCACTTGTAATGTTTGGCTAAAAGTTTGGTAAGCGTTGTTTTACCAGCGCCAATATTTCCTGCAATTGCAACGTGCATATTTAAATTATATAAGGTTAGAAGGGATGCTAAAGGTAAACAAAATTTATAATTTGAAAAGTAATTAACAAATCAATTTGTAACCAAAACTACGCACCTTTAAAACAGGAATGTTTTTATTCTGTTTTAATTTGGAAAAGGAAAGATGTGTGCTTCTTTTTTTAAATAGACAGTATAATTATTTCGCCCATAAGTTTTGTTTACTTATTTTAATAATAAATTAAACCTTTAAGTTTTTTTTAAGTCTAATCGATAACTATTAATATTATTTTTGATTAAAATTAGATAAAAATTATGAAAGCATCCTTAATATTCCTTTTAGCATTCGTTACAGCAACAACTTTTGCACAGAAAAATTTTCAAGGTAAAGCTACGTATATGTCAAAAACCACAATGGACATGAGTAGGTTTGGAAAAATGAGCGAACAAGAGAAAAAGCAACGATTGGCTCGTTTTAAAAGCTTTTTAGAAAAAACGTACACCTTAACTTTTAATAAAACAGCCTCTTCTTTTAAGGAGGAAGTAAAGTTAGAGGCACCAGGGGCTTCTGGACCAAGTTGGGGTAGAAGCAACGGACAGGGTTCGATTTATAAGAATACGAAAGACCAAAAGATGATTGAAGACGTAGAGCAATTTAGCAAGCGTTTTTTGGTTGTTGAAGAGATGGTGCAGGCGCAATGGGAAATGGGCGTGGAGACTAAAAAAATAGGAGAATATACCTGCTATAAAGCAACACTTGTAAAAGAAGATACCAATATCGATTGGGGAAGTATTTTTAGTAGAAATACTAAAAAGAAAGATTCTACGAATACAAAAGATGTAGAACCCGCAAAAAAAATGATGCGTATTATTGCTTGGTATACTCCGCAAATTCCGGTGAGCACTGGGCCAGATACATACTATGGTTTACCAGGGCTAATTTTAGAAATAAATGCAGGTAGAACAACAATGCTTTGTACAGAAGTTACCATTAGCTCTAAAGAAGTTCTAGAAATAGAGGCACCTAGCAAAGGAAAAGAAGTTTCTAGAGAGGAATACAACGAAATTGTAAAAGTAAAAACAGAAGAATTAAAAGAGCGTTTTCAAAGTAGAGGAAACCGTGGTAGAGGAAGAAATTAAAAGAGCTTTATATCAATTAAATTTAAAAAAAAATACATGAAAAAAATACTACTTATAGCTATTTTTATGATTTCTACAGGTGTGTTTGCACAAATAGAATACAGCGGAATTGTAAAAGATTCATTGGGTACTCCTTTAGAAATGGCAAATGTTATTGCGCTAGATACCGTAGCTAAAAGAATTGCTTC
>JBLHIE010000014.1:0-24254 GCA_047614925.1 Arenicella sp. | reverse complement strand
GGATTTTTTTATACTGAAAACTAAACACTAAAAATTGCTCATTTATTTAAGGCGCAGGATTCGGAATTGCTGCATGAACTGCTTCAATTTCTTTTAAAGTTTCTTCAGACAAATTGATGTGAATACTGCCAATATTTTCTTTTAACTGGCTCATTTTTGTTGCACCAATAATATTACTAGTTACAAATGGTAATTGATTTACAAAAGCCAAAGATAATTCGGTTAATGTAATTCCATTTTTCTTTGCAATTGCTTCATATCTTTTTACGGCTTCCAAGGAACCATCTCCCATATAACGGGCAATAAATCTTGGAAACAAATTTCCTCTTGAACCTTCAGGGCTATTTCCATCTAAATACTTACCAGACAAAACACCCTGTGCTAAAGGAGAATATGCCAAAAGCCCAATATCTTCTCTCATAGAAACCTCAGACATACCGTATTCATACGCCCTGTGAATCATAGAATATGAGTTCTGAATGGTCACAGGTCTTGCTAAATTATGTGCTTTGGCGGCCTCTAAATATTTCATAGTTCCCCAAGGTGTTTCATTTGAAAGTCCGATTGCTTTGATGGTTCCGTCTTTCACGAAGGCATTCAATGTTTCTAAAATTTCTAAATGATTTTCTGCTTCTTTCGTAGAGGTATTAAAAGGATACTCTCTAACTCCGAAAGCATTTACACCACGATCTGGCCAATGCAGTTGGTACAAATCTAAATAATCTGTTTGCAAACGTTTCAAGCTTGCTTCTACAGCCTTTATAATATTTACTTTACCGAATTTACCTTTTCTAATATGTTTTGTATAGTCTCCACCTCCAGCAATTTTACTGGCTAAAACTACTTTTCCTCTATTGCCTGTTTTTTTGAACCAGTTTCCGATAATTCTTTCGGTATCAGCGTAGGTTTCTGGAGTTGCAGGAACTGGGTACAATTCTGCGGTGTCAAAAAAATTAACACCTTGTGCTAAGGCATAATCCATTTGTTCAAAAGCATCTTCTTGAGTGTTCTGATTTCCCCAAGTCATCGTTCCTAAACAGATTTTAGAAACTTCAATGTCTGTATTTGGTAATTTTGTATAAATCATTTTTTTAATGTGTATTCGTGTATTTATTTCGATGTGTAATTGTTGCAAACCTAACAACGAAAATAAAACTTATAATCTATTAAAACAATATGCGTGTAATTTTTAAAAATTACACGCATATTATATGTGAACTTCGACAGACATCGTTAAACATCTTTATTTTTAATTGATATTTAAATACTGTTTAAAAATATAACCATCCATTCAACAGTGATACAATTGAACAACTAAGCCTTTTACTTTAATATCGCCTCAATACCAGGCAATGTTTTTCCTTCTAACATTTCTAACATTGCACCACCACCAGTAGAAACATAACTTACCTTTTCTGCAAAACCAAATTGTTTAACTGCAGCAACGGAATCTCCACCACCTACTAAAGAAAAAGCACCGTTTTTGGTAGCTTTATCAATAGAATGGCCTAATGCGATCGTTCCACCAGCGAAAGATTCCATTTCAAACACACCCAAAGGTCCGTTCCATAAAATAGTTTTACACTGATTTACAACCGTATCAAAAATTTCTTGAGATTTTGGTCCGGCATCCACACCTTCCCAACCGTCAGGAATTGCATCAATATTACAAATCTGTGTGTTTGCATCATTAGAAAAATCGTCTGCAGCAATCACATCTACAGGAATGTGAATTTGTACGTTTTTAGCTTTTGCCTGCTTTAAAATATCCAATGCCAATTCCATTTTATCATCTTCACAAATAGAGTTTCCTATCTTTCCTCCTTGTGCTTTGATAAAGGTAAAACTCATACCACCACCAATGATTAAATGATCTACTTTATCTAAAATATTTTCAATTACTGTAATTTTTGAAGATACTTTTGCACCTCCTAAAATTGCCAATACTGGTTTTTCAGAGTTGTTTAAAACCTTATCTATACTTTCTATCTCTCTTGCTAATAAATTTCCGAAGCACTTATTCCCTTCAAAAAATTGTGCAATAATCGTGGTAGAAGCATGTGCTCTGTGTGCAGTACCAAAGGCATCATTCACATAAATATCACCAAATTTTGATAATTTTTCTGCAAAAGAAGTATCTCCTTTTTCCTCTTCCTCATAAAAACGAAGATTTTCTAATAATAAAATCTCGCCAGCTTCTAAATTAGCAACTGCCTCTTCAACTTTAACTCCAACACAATCTTCTACAAATTTTACATTACACCCAAGAACATCTACTACAGATTTTACGATATGTCTTAAAGAGAATTCTTCTTGAAATCCTTTTGGACGTCCTAAATGAGACATTAAAACACAGCTTCCTCCTTGTTCTAAAATAGCTATAATAGTCGATTTTGCCGCCTGAATTCTTGTGGCATCTGTTACTTCATGTTTCTCATTTAAAGGCACATTGAAATCTACACGAATAATTGCTTTTTTATTTTCGAAATTAAAATCTTTTAGTGTTTTCATTTTGGTTGTTTCGCACAAAAATACCGAATTGTTTAGTTTTAATAGAATTGAAACTTATAAAATTAAGATAACGTTTGCGTGAAAATGACTTCCTTTCTAATGCATTTCACCTTGCATCAGAACTAAGCGAAGATTGCTTTCTAAAATTGATGTGTTTGTGACGAACTAATTTTATATTTGTAAATGCTTTTCAACCAAATTATAGGTCAAGAACACATAAAAAATCATTTGCAGGTTTCTGCAGAAAATGGAAGAATACCGCATGCCCAGTTATTTGTGGGTAAAGAAGGAAGTGGCACCTTGCCAATGGCAATTGCCTATGCGCAATTTTTACTGTGTAATTCTTCTGAAAGTGCCGATGCTTGTATTTTAAAGTGTGAGAAATTACAGCATCCTGATTTGCATTTTTCTTTTCCTGTAACCACAAATGATGCTGTAAAAAAACACCCAGTTAGTAGCTTATTCCTAGAAGATTGGAGATCGTTTATAAAGGAGCAACCTTATGGAAGCTTATTTAATTGGTTGCAACACATCGGGGTAGAAAACAAACAGGGTAATATTGGAGTTGATGAAGCAGAGACCGTTGTTAAAAGACTGCAACTAAAATCTTATGAAGGTGGTTTTAAAGTAATGATTATTTGGATGGCTGAAAAGATGAATATTGCGGCCGCAAATAAACTATTAAAACTCATTGAAGAGCCGCCAAATAAAACAGTTTTCATTTTAATTACAGAGAATGAAGAGCAGATTATTAATACGATAAAATCTCGTTGCCAAGCACTGCACTTTCCTGTTTTAAGCGAACAAGATATTGCAAATGCTTTAATTGAAAGAGAAAAATGTTCTGAAAATGAAGCTGCTACAATTGCACAACAAGCAGAAGGAAACTATAATAAAGCAGTACAATTATTAAATAATAGTGGTGCTGATTTGGTTTTTGAAGAATGGTTTGTTGCCTGGATTAGAACTGCTTTTAGGGCAAAAGGAAATGCTTCTGTAGTGCAACAACTAATTGAGTGGTCTGAAACCATTGCTAAAACCGGACGAGAAACTCAGAAACGTTTTTTAGAGTATTGCTTGCAGTTTTTTAGACAGGCTTTATTACTGAATTACAAAAGCGACGACTTGGTTTTTATAGAAACTCAAACTGGTTTTGACCTTTCTAAATTTGCACCTTTTGTGCACTCAGGAAATATTTTAGACATAGAAAAAGAGCTAAATGATGCCATGTATCATATAGAAAGAAACGGAAATGCGAAGATTATTTTGTTGGATCTTTCCATGAAGTTGACGCGTTTTTTGCATAAAAAAGAAGAGACTGTTTCGTAAATGTATCAAAGTCCTTACAGGTTTTAAAAACCTGTGAGGACTTGAAAAAATTATATTTCAGTAATAATTTGCGCTATTTTTTTAACAACACTTACTTATAAAGAACGTTCGTAAAATAGAAGTTTATGCTTCTTTTTCTACCCTTTTAACCGCATACAAAGCTGCAATTGTTGGGTTTTCTGGACAGCTTTTTATCTGAATAAAAGCATCACCAACTTTTACATTTCCCGTTTGTATAACTTTAAAATACACGCCGCAAAAAGTAGTGTTCCAGAAGTGTTTTACAATTTTCATATCATTAAAACGAATGCCTAACTTATAACAGGGATTTCTTTGCACGGTTGCCTCTAAAATAGCTTCACCCACTTTAAAGGTGTCTCCAGAATGAATGGTAGTTTCATCTAAATCGTCCATTGTTAAATTCTCACCAAACATACCAAACTGCCAATCTAAATCTGGATACGATGGCTTAAAGAAATCGTAATGCTTTATAGAATAGCCATAAATAGCTTGCAACATACCACCATGATTTTCTCTGTCGGAAATTTCATCACCTTTTACATCATTGCTATCTAAAAAAATGGGCTTCTCTACAGGAAATTTAAAACTGCCCGTAGTTACCAATTCCCCTTTCCAATCTATAACCCTACGTTCACCAATATTTGTTGAGACTATTTTCATTTCTTAAATTATAACATCTTGTCTTTTATATAGAAGCATTTGCATTAATTACAATCATTATGTATCCAATAATAAGTATACATATAAACCACCAATATTTTTTAAACATTGCTTTCGTCCAATTATTTCCACCCCACATAGGAAAATTATTTTTTTTTGACATAAACAATTCCTTTTTTACTAATTTAAAATATTAATTTATTCAATTTCTAAATCGAACTTATACAAAAACTTTTTACCTAATTTATGAACTCTACAATATCTATATCCAAACTTACAATTCCAAATAATTCCTTCTGTGTAAAAATACTGACGATATAATGCTATTTTTTAAATTTTTCTAGTGCTTTTTTCGTGAATTCAGACAAGACCAATTCTCCAGAAATAGCAGCTCTTTCCGCTAATAAATGATCCCAAATTTCTGTTCCTTTCCACAAGGCCTTTTTCATTTCTACCAAGGCAATCGGGTTGTAAGATGCTAATTTTTCCGACAGACTCTCTACTTCTTTATCTAAATCATGTATACTTACAAAGACCTTTGCATACAGGCCCTTTTCTTTTGCCCAATAGGCATTTTTCCAATTGGTTGCATCTAAAGTTAATTCTGAAGTTCCAGAAATACCAATTTTCCTTGTTACGGCTGGTTCAATTACAAATGGACCAATTCCTATAGTCAATTCAGATAATTTTACAGCAGCATTTTCGGTTGCCAATGCGTAATCACAGGCTGCAGCTAAACCAACGCCACCGCCCACGGTTTTTCCCTGGATTCTTCCAATAATTAATTTCCCACAAGTTCTCATCGCATTTAATACGTTTGCAAACCCAGAAAAGAATTGTTTACCCTCTTTTAAATTAGAAATAGCAACCAATTCATCAAAAGAAGCACCCGCACAGAAAGCTTTTTCGCCTTCAGATTTTAGAACAATTACAGCAACTTCATCGTTATTTCCAACCGCTATTAATTCTTTAGTTAACCGATCTAATAATTCACTTGGAAAAGAATTACTTGCGGGATGACCAAATTCTATGGTGGCCACCTTATTTTGAATATTCGTGTATAAACTTCCGTTTTGTCTTGTTGTGGTCATAAACTAAATTTAAAGTAAAAGTATGGTTTTATCTCTAATTGTGAACGTACATATCTGGTCGAGCGCAGTCAAGACCTAATTTAAACTACTGGAATGCATGATAAGAGATTTTAATCCTCTGATAATGGAATAAACTTCTTTCTAAACTTATAAACCAAAGGCAAACCTCTCGCAATAATCCAACAAGCAAAAGCAATCCAAATCGCAGTTAATTTAAACCCTAAAAAATCAAAAATTAAGAGTGTGGGAATAAAAACCAAACCCGTTGCCCAAATTAACAGGTTTCTTAAATATTTCATTTCTCCCATTCCTTTGAACATTCCATCAAAAATAAAAGTAAGTGCATTTATAGGTTGCGTAATTAAAACAATCCAGAAAACAGTATAAAATTGCTCTAACACAATTGCTTCATTTGTAAATATTCTTCCAATAGCATCGTAAAAAATAAAACCAAAAGTAGCGACTATCGTTCCGATTACAATCCCGTATTTAAAGAGTTTATTACTTAAAATTACTAAAGATTTGTATTCTTTTGCACCCAATAATTTCCCTGATAAAATATTACCAGCACTCGAATACCCGTCTATCATAAACGCACCTAGCAACCAAATATTGATACTAATCGTATACCCTGCAATGTATTCTTTCCCATAACCTGTTGCGTACGATGTTGCCAAATACAGCGCTACGTTTAAAGCAATTGTTCTTATAAATAAGTTGCCAACCATATTTAACAACCTTGGAATTTCTGGATGTAAAGTGAAGCTTATTTTTAACGAAACAGGAGTTTTCTTCAGCAATAAAACTAATGAAATTACTGCCATAGTTATTTGTGCAATGACACTTGCATATGCAGCACCCTCTACATTCATTGCAGGGATATAACCGTCAATACCGTACACCAAAATAACATCTAATACAATATTTAAAGAGGCGCCAATGATGGCAATTATCATTGGATAAAAGGTGTTTTGTAAACCTCTAAATGTACCAAAAATAGCAAATACAAAAAGGGCAAACGGAAAGCCGAAAATCCGAATATTAAAATAGGCAATGCAGTATTCTAAAATTTGATCTGACGCATTATAGAATTGGAAAATTTGTCTAGAAAACGGATACGAAATTACCAAAACCAATAAACTCCCTAGAACCACAATTGCAATTGCTTGTGCTGGCAATTCTTTAATTTCATGTAACTTATTTGCACCAACATATTGAGAAATAATAGATGAAATTGCACTTCTTATTTGTCCAAAAACCCAAATTAACATAGAAATAAATGCACCCACAATACCAACTGCAGCTAAACTTTCTGTTGCATTTATATCGATATGACCAATAATTGCAGTGTCTGTAATAGACAAAACAGGCTCTGCAATACCCGCAATTAAAGCCGGTAATGCTAGTTTATTAATACTCTTAAAACTAATATTTGTTTTCAAAAAAAATATTTTTACAAATGTACATATCTATAAAATATAAAGAGAAAAGATTCCCTTAAAATTAACTAACTTTACAACACTATAAAGCAACATTATGAAACATATTTTAGTTCCCATCGGATCTACAGAAAACGCTCAAAACATCTTGCAATACGCAATTGATTTTGCAACAGAAATTGATGCAAAAGTATTTGTTTTTAGAGCGTATAGTTCACAAACCAAAGCAGGAACAATGATAAATGTGGATGCTATTATAGAACGTGAAACAAATTTGTACCTCAGAACAATGGTAAATAGTTGTGATACAAAAAAGGTAGCGATTAAATTAATTTCTGCAAAAGGAAGTGTTGCTGACAGTGCAGAAGCTATCGATCAAGAGTTGGGAATAGATTTGGTAATTGTAGGTGCAAAAAGTAACTCTATTAAAGAAGGGCTCTTTTTAGGAAGAACGGCAGGAAGTCTTGTAAAACAAACAAATTTAGCAATTTTAGCAATTCCAGAAGGGTATACATACGCACCTATTTCTCGTGTTTTAATGGCCTTTAAATCTGGTATTGTAAAAAGTAAAACGGCTTTAAAACCCTTACAATTTATCACTGAAAAATTTAAAGTTGAAGTAAATTTATTATTGGTAAAAACACCTAATTATACAGCAGAAGATTTGGTACTACACAAAGATCTAAAAGCTTTGCAAAACACTTTAACAGTTACAGAAAATGCAACTACGTATCAAGGAGTTTTAGAGCACATCAAATCACAGAATCCAGATATGTTGTGTGTTTTTAGACGTAAAAGAGGTTTCTTTAAAAAACTTTGGGAAAAGAACACCATTCTTAAAGAAGAGTTTTATTCGAATGTACCGTTGTTAGTTTTAAAAGGAAAATAATACTTAATATCGTAAATCTGCAGGCTCAATAAAACCAATTGCCGGATTGTATATTTCTGTAATAAATATTTTAAGTTCTGCTATAAATTGGTCTAATTTTTCTTCAGTAATATTGGTTTCTGGTTTTTTTCTTGGCAATGCAAAATCGATTGGTAAGAAACCACTATTTAAATTTTTAAACGAATAAATTCCGGCTTCTAAAGGTTGCTTAAAATCGTAGTTTTTATTTTTTGTAAACAAATAAGCATATAATAATACCTGAATTGCCTTCAAGTGTTTCTCATCTCGTAGATTTTCAAATTCTGGAACTCGCAAATTAAGAGCTGTTACCATACCCGTTTTATAATCTATAATTCTCAAAACACCATTTAACTCGTCTACGCGGTCTACTTGCCCGTGTAATTTTATCGGAAAATCAATTCCTTCCACCGTTATTTCTGCGGATAAGTTTTCTTCTGTTGCAATAATTTTCAATTTGTTGTTTTCATCTTTTAACAATTCTTTTTCTTTGGATAAAAAATTGGATACAAATCTGTTTGCAACTTCAAAAATTAATAGATTTTTTCCTGTGGTAAAGTCTCCATTTTTAAATTGGATTTTGAAATGTTTCTCCACCAAATCTTTGGCATCTTTATTCATTTTAGAGACATTCTCTACAGACAAGAACTTGCCCACAAAAGGTTTATATAACTCGTCTAAAGCTTCGTGCACCACGGTGCCCAAAGTATTAAAAGCAACCGTTTCTTCCACATCATCAAACTCTTTAATTTTTAAAATTTTTTGTTTGTAAAATGAAACCGGATTGTGCAAATAATTGGTCAATGCAGAGGGTGAGATTCCTTTTTCTGCCAATTCTTTTAAGCGCTCTAAAGTACTATCATTCTTAGGTATTTCTTTTAATACGGTCTTACTCGGAATCACTTTTGGCGAGATATCCTTATAAACGATATCATCTCTCATCATTTCTAATTGCGTTACAAACCTACTTTTTTCTCCACTTCCAAAAACATCATGTTCGGTATTGTAAAGAATGAAAACGTTCTTCGCTCTTTGTAATAATCTAAAAAAGTGGTACGAAAAAATAGCATCCTTTTCTCTAAATGTTGGCAAACCAAATTCAATTTTTACATCAAAAGGAATGAACGAGTTTTGTTGCGAACTTGCGGGTAAAACACCCTCATTTGTTGACGTTAAAATAATATTTTCAAAATCTAAAACTCTTGTTTCTAGCATCCCCATTAATTGCAAACCTCTTAGTGGTTCTCCCTGAAAAGACAAGGTTTCTGAGCTTATTAACTGTTTAAAAAACAACGATAACGTTTTTAAATCTGTAAAATATTCATATTCCGTTTGCAAAGTTTTTAACTGCGTAAAAGCAATGTGAAAACGAAACAAATATTCTTTTTCTAAAGCGGTTACGTCTTCTTTTAAAAGGGTTATTAAGTTTAAAATTCTGTCTAGAAACTCATTGATTGTTGTAAAAGAATTAAAAATTGAAGAAATGGCACTTTTTACGGGTGCTGCGGTATCTTTTAAAATGTTCTTAAGCTGTTTCTTGCTAATGAAAATAAGATTTTCTTTCCCGATTTCTTCTGTGAAATTATCTACTAAAGAGTTCTTCTCTTCAGATAGCAACTTATACACAGCTTGGTGTTTTAAAAAGCGAACCACATCTTTGTGATAAAATTCATTTACCACCGTCTTTTGCAATTTCTCTTGCGACAGAAATAATTGAAAAATTGAAAACAATAAACTTGTGGTAGGAATATCTTTTAACGGGTATCCCATGGTAATGTTAATAGCATTGATGTTTTTTGGCAAAGAATTTAAAGTAATTGGCAATAAGGTTTCGTCTGCTAGAATAAGTGCTGTGTTTTTAAAGTCTGTAAATTTCTCTAGTATTTCTCCTGCATACTTTATCTGCGTGGTGTTTTTTGAAGCACCAATAATTTGAATGTTTTTTGGCCCAGAAAAGGAAGTACTCAATGTTTTTAAAGGATTCTTTTCATAGTATTTCCATTCCTTTTTATACTTTCTAATAAAGGTGCCTGCTTGATGATTAGAATTGAAAAATGCTTCATCCAAATCCCAATAAATATCCGCGTTTTCACTTTCTAATACTTTTTGAAACAAAAATTCTTCGGCTTTATTTAAAGCGTTGAAACCAATAAAAAAGAACTTTTTATCTGCGTTTTTTTGAATATAGGCGTCAATATTATAGCAAGCCTCTCGATACATTAACCCCTGATATCCAATTTTTTTCTCTAATAGAAATTGATATAATGGCGGATAAAAATTATTTAGTTTTTCTAAGAAAGCATGATGATCTTTCATAAACTCGGTTTCTGTAAACGTGCCAGTTACAGACCATTTTTTTAACCGTTCAATATCTTTTATGTACACAAAAATCTCTTTTGT
This sequence comes from Arenicella sp., assembly GCA_047614925.1. GTDB lineage: Bacteria > Bacteroidota > Bacteroidia > Flavobacteriales > Flavobacteriaceae > Polaribacter. The sequence goes on along the minus strand of JBLHIE010000014.1, from coordinate 13,896 downwards.
GTCTACTAAATGTTGGTCGATTTCATTAAAATCTTGCAACACCGTAAATGCCCACGAAGAAAAGATGTCAAAAGAATCCGGATTTTTTTCTAAGTTTTTATAAATGGTATAAAAATGAAATAATAACTGAATGCTGTCTGCTTTTTCAATGCCAGAAACTTGCTGTACAAACTGTTCTATATTTAGCGTTTCTGGTAAAAATCCAACAGAAATCTTGTCTTTTAACGTTTGTTTTAAAAACACTTTGGCTCTTTGAGATGGCAATATAAAAACCACATCCTCAAAAGATTTGGTTGTTTTTAAAATGGAATCTAAAGTTTCTGAAATAAAGGATTGCATAGAATTTTTTGGTATTCAATTGGATTTCTAAATTACAAAAACTTACTTTTATACTTGTTACATCTTTAAAATTAATTTCAATGCAAAACGAATTAAAAATAGTGGGAATTCAGGCAGATTTAGCTTGGGAAAATCCGCAACAAAACCGTATTTTTTTTGAAGAAAAAATAAAGGCTTTAGATACCGATGTAGATTTAATTGTATTGCCAGAAATGTTTACTACAGGTTTTACAATGCATCCTGAAAAAGTTGCAGAAAAAATGGAGGGACTTTCTGTTTCTTGGATGCAAAAAATAGCCCAGGAAAAACAAACTGCTCTTTGCGGTAGTTTGGTGATTTCTGAGAACGGGGCTTTCTACAACCGTTTGGTTTTTGTGCATCCTTCTGGAGCCATAGAAACCTACAACAAAAGACACTCTTTTACTTTGGCAGGCGAAGACAAAGTCTATACTGCGGGTACTAAAAAAATAAATATCGCCTACAAAGGGTGGAAAATTTGTCCGTTGATTTGTTACGATTTGCGCTTTCCTGTTTGGGCGAGAAATACCGATAATTACGATCTTTTAATTTTTATGGCAAATTGGCCGATTGCAAGAATAAAAGCCTGGGATGTGCTTTTAAAAGCACGTGCAATTGAAAACATGAGCTATGTAATTGGCATTAATAGAACAGGAGCAGATGCGAATAATTACAGCTATTCTGGAAATTCTTTAGTGATCAATTATCTGGGTGAAGAACTTGCTAATTTAAAGAAAAATGAGGTTGGTGTGGTGCAGGCAACAATCGTAAAATCTAGCCAAGATGCGGTTCGTAAAAAATTAGGGTTTTTAAAGGATATGGATTCTTTTGAAATTTCTAAATAAGTAAAAAAAAACACTTCTCTTTATTTAAGAGATTTGTCAATCACTTAAAAAAACTCATTTCAGAAGGACCCTACTTACACTGAGTAAAAAATAGGAAAAATTAAATTTACGAAACACCAATTATGAGTATTAAAAACGTTGTAACTGCAGATATTGAAGAAGTCTTTACACTTTACAAGATTGCAGCAAACTATCAAAAAGAGAAGAAAACGGTCATTGTTTGGCCAAGTTTTGACCGAGAAATGGTGGAAATTGAAATTGCAGAAAACAGGCAATTTAAACTACTGGTAAATAACGAAGTTGCCTGCATTTGGGCAATTACATTTTCTGACGAACAAATTTGGGAAAACAGCAAAAAAGACAGCGCACTCTATATTCATAGAATTGCTGTAAATCCTAATTTTAGAGGGAATAACTACTTGGATACTATTGTTGCTTGGGCCAAAGAAGTTGCCAATGAAATGGGCATTCAATTTATTCGATTAGATACTTTAGGGGAGAATCTTGGACTTATTAAACATTATAAAAATGCAGGATTCGATTTTTTGGGGCTCTTTAATTTAAAAGATACTTCCAATTTACCTGACCATTATAAATTGGCGCCTGTGTGTCTTTTTGAAATAGCCCTGCTTCAAGACAAGGTTTAAGTTTGTGATGATTCTGTAGTTCTAAAGTTGAACACCCAGAAGTCTAGATTCCTATTTGTTTTTAGTTTTTAAATGAAAAAAGACACTTCAGAAATTAAAAATCTGAAGCGTCTTTGTAATTTATTCTTTAAAAAATATTTTTCTTAACAATGCTAGAACACTAGTTGCTTCTCTATACGCTGGCAAACAAGCTTAGCCCTGATTGAGCGGTCTGTTTGAGCTCTTTTATGTATTTTCTACATAAAAATCGAGTAGCGAAAGCAGGAAATAGCTTCTTATCATTTTAAGCGGGTATCATCCACTTAAAGTTAAACTGTGTATCTGGCACTTTAATTCTTTCTGTAATTCGATACATTCTGTCCGGAAGCTTCATTAAATAATCACGCGCTTTTTCAGCTTCTGGTGTTAAATTAGTAATCTTATCAATTTCCCACATCGTGTTTAATTTCTTCAAGATATCTACATAATCGAAACCGGTATAGACCCCTATTCTCTGTGCTACTGCAGAGAAATCGTCAAAAGCACTTCCTTTTGCACCGAACGATTCTCTTAAATGCAACGCGGGCATTACAATTTTATATTTCATCATGTGCTGAAAAGCCAACATCATTTCACTTGCATCGATTTTGAAAATTTCTTTTACAAAATGAGAATATGCTTGGTGGTGACGCATTTCATCTCCAGCAATAATTTTCGACATTTTACCCAATGCCTTGTGCCCTTTTTTCTTTGCTATTTTAGCTACATTGTTATGAGATACATAGGTTGCTAATTCTTGAAAAGTGGTGTACACAAAGTTTTTATATGGGTCTGTTGAGGTACCAATATCAAAACCGTCTGCAATTAAATGCTGTGTAGAAATTTCTACTTCACGCATGTTTACACGGCCTGATAGGTACAAGTACTTATTTAAAACATCTCCATGTCTATTTTCTTCTGCTGTCCACGTGCGTATCCATTTTGCCCAACCGTTGTCTGGGTCTTGGTTGATGCCGTCTAAATCTAACAACCAAGATTCATAGGTTGGTAACGCTTCTTCTGTAATTGTATCTCCTACTAAAACAACCCAAAAATCATCATGTAGTTCTTTAGAAATTTCTCTAATTTCTTCTACTTCTGTAATAAATGAATCTTTTTGCGAATTTGGCAAAAAATCTGTGGGTTGCCAAATTTTTTCTGGTGGAATTAAATACGTATCCATAAAGCTCTGCATACTTTTTTCTAAAGTGAGCATTACTTCTTTTCTTATATTTTTTATAGACATAATTATTTATTTTATATGTTCTTTAATAATGATTTCTGTTTTTTCTAACAACTCATCAAAAGATAAGGAATTTATTTTTATTGGAGCATGTGTTGTAATTGTAATGGGACTCCCTAACCCTAAAGGAAACTTACCGTACTTGAAAACCTTCCAAGAGTTGTTAATTGTTAAAGGTACAACATAACCTTCTTTATTATACTTTGTAAGTATCTTTAATCCGCTTGAAGCAAATGTTTTTGGAGCACCATCTCTACTTCTTGTTCCTTCGGGAAAAATGACTGCTCCCCATTTTTTTTCTTTTATTTTTTTAGAAAAACGCACCAACTCGCCAATGGCTTGTTTTGAGTCTTTTCTATCGATAAGTGCTGCTCCTCCTTTTTTTAAATTGAAGGAAACACTGGGTATGCCTTTTCCTAGTTCTACTTTTGAGACAAATTTAGGATGGTGTTTTCTAAAATACCAACCTAAAGGTGCCACATCAAATGTAGATTGATGATTTGATACAAATAGTATGGAAGCATCTTTTGGTATCTTGTGTTCATTTATGAAACGAACTGGCACACCAATAATTAATAAAGCCTTCACCAAACAAAAATTTAGAGCATCTACTACACTACCGTGTGTATTTTGGCCAAATACATGGTAACTAAACCATTGTATCGGATGAAATATGACTAAGATTAAAAAGAATACCAATATAAAAATTGGGGATAATAGATAGCTTAAAATCTTCATATAAATGTAGTATCGTTTCCTAAACCAAAAATAAGGCACTAAGAATATGAGTTATTATAACCAGTTACTCCAAGGAATTTTTGACAGTATTAACAACAAGCCTATTCCGTAAAAGATGACAAATGTTTTAAATTTTGCAGCGTCTGTTGTTTTCTTTTTGTGTTTGGACCAACCTATTGTTATAAAAACGATAGCTACAATCATCATTACGGGATGTTCTACTGCCAATAACCTTACCGCCTTATCTTTCATTACAGCACCTGCATCTGTAGTTAATGCTTTGAACCAAGGCGACATGAAATACCAAGTCAAACCTATTAATAATTGAATATGCGAGACAATTAAAGCAAACAAACCAATACGCAAGTCTTTGTCTGTAAATTTTTTCTTTTTGGCAACCCCAATAATTGCATTTACTACTGCAAATATTAAAATTGCAAGTACTAAATACGCCCAATAAGAGTGAACATCTTTCATCATAATCATTTGTTTTTTGATACGACAAAGCTACTCATTTTTATGCACAAAAAAACACCTATTTCGATACTTCGAAACAGGTGTTTTTAAAAAATTCATTAAAAACAATAATGAATTATTGCTTTACGTATGCACCACCTTCTTTAATTACAGAAAGAGACTGAACTCCATTCGCTCCATTATAAATATTATAAGTAACAATGTATTTTTGACCTTCTACATCTGAAGGAAAGTTATTTAATAAGACTGTATTTACTTTGTCTAAACGAACAGACTCTGCTTCTTCGGCTTTACCAGCTCTTACATCAAAGTTACCATAGTTACCGTTTCCAACTAAAGTATAATCAGCACCAGTTAAAGTATATTTAATTGTATTATCTGGTACCCAAGTAGCACCGTCATGACCAAACTTAATTGTTTGATCAATTACATTTGTATAAATAGACCAATCTGATCCGTCATAAATAACAAATGTTACAAAACTATACACCGTACGATCGTCAGTTCTACCATCTCCATCTACATCTTGAGTATCTGTAACATATAAATGATACATAATACCTTCAATATCTCCTGCAACTTTACCGTCATACTGAAATTTAGCTTTTGCAAATACTGGTATTTTAGCGTACGCTTCATCCTCATAAGAGAACTGAGCACGAGACTCTCCCATTGCTGTGTATTCGTCATCTGTAATACCTGTAGCCATTTCCCATGTACCTGCATTATTGATAAAACCATTAGTTAATTCACTAGTGCTACCGCTGTAGTATTTATAAGTTAACGCAACTAATAATCTGTTTGCAGCAGAAGGGTATTTGGTATCTAAAAACTCAGTAATATCAGAATAACTATCAAAGTTTCCGTATCTATGGCCTCCAGCATCATAATCTGCACCGCTTACTTCATATATCGTTAAACTTTTCTCGTCTCTTTTAGGAGCATATAACTTAAAAGTTACTGCTGCTAAAGATTCTGCTCCCCATGCAGGGTACTTCCCTGATAAAAAGTTAGGAAGACCTGCTTTGGCATCATCTGAAGAACTAAAGTTTCCATAGTTTAAACCAAGAGTCTCATAGTCTGCATCTGTTAATGTAAATGTTGCTTCACCAGAAATGACTGTTTCTATAGCGTCAATTTCTGTATAAATGTCTTCCATTGGGTTACACGAGGTAAATACCAAAGAAAGGATTGCGAAAGAATAAAATATTTTTTTCATTTTTAAAGTTTTTTAAAATTTAATTTTTGCACTTAAACTAAACGTTCTACCAAAACCAAAGAATACTAATGGGTCTGAAGCATCAATTGCATCTGCTATATACTCTGTATCCAATAAATTGTTTACACGAACTGTAACAGTAGTATCAAATTCTCCTAAATTAAATCCGTGACGCAAACTAGCATCAAAAGTACTGTAAGCTGGTGCCTCCCAAGAATCTTGTGGTCTTGTTGTTGCATTTGCATAATTTAGAACATCTATTCTTGCATATAAATTTGTAAAGTAGTTGTAGTCTAATGTAAAGCTTGTTTTATCCCAAAACTTATACAACATTCCTAAAGCTGCTGTAGTTTGTGCAGCATCTGAAACTTTTAAGCCTGCAATTGGAAGAGAAATCGTATCTACTTGTTCTTGGTCTTCATTAAAAACAGGTACATCTACTAAATCATTATCCCATTTCCAGTCTCCTAAAGATAGCATCCCTGTAAAGTTTAATTTATCAGAGTACTTGTATGTAAAATCAAACTCTACACCTTGGTGCAATGCATCAACGCCTAACAAGTTTGCAGTAAAGTCTTCTGCTCCTGCTTCTGTAGCTCTAATGTTCCTAGTAAAAGTTCTATCTTTCCATTGTGTTCTATATAAATTTACATTCGCTGCAAATTTCTCTCCTCTTAAACCATATCCTAACTCCATACTGAAAACTTTTTCATTTTCTGCAGTTCTGTTTACTTTGGTATTATTATATCCGTTAAAAACAGCGTTAAATGTAGCTGGTCTCTCGAAATAACCAATGTTTGCAAAAACATTTTGCACATCGTCTAATTTAAAGTTTGCACCCCCTTTAATACTATAACCATTTAAGTTTATTTTCTCAGAAGTTGCTAATTCTTTACCAGCATCTGTACTTAAATCATATAAAAAGTGCTCTATCCTTTGGTAAGAACTTCTTTGAACAGAAGTAGAAACAAAAGCGTTAAAATTATCTATTCCATACTCTAATTGAGCGAAAAAACCTAACCAACCAACTTTACCGTCGTTGTTATATCCCATTTTTTCCCCAACACGTAAAGCTGCATTTGGATTGTTTACGTTGTTATCATCAAGATAATATTGACCCCCTAAAAGATCTGTAACTTCTCTAAAGTGTTTTCCTGTATATGATCTCCAATCTACACCAGCAATTAAATCTAAACTTTCTGAAAGTTCTGTTTTAAATGTTGATAAAACACCAAACCATTCGTGATCATTTCTTGAAGCTCTTAAAATTGCTTCAGAACCTAAAGCACCGTTTGCTCTGTTTATTGAAACAATATTGTCTAAATCTACAGGTTGATCTGAACCACCTAAACGAACACCAAATAAATCTCTGTTAGTTCCTGCGGTTCCACCACCACCACCTGTTCCATAAGACACATAAGCAGCAGTTGATAAAGAAGAAACATCATTAATATTCCAATAATGATTCAAAGAAGTTTGAGATTTGTGATAAAAATTATCCTCTATATGAGTTACTTGCCCATCTTTATAACCCCAATCTGGATTAAAACGATTTCCTGATTCTGCGTTTCTGTAAGCAGCTATTGTGCTCATGTTTTGTCTTTGACCATGTCTTTGTGGTGCTCCAAAAGTTGTAAATGATAATTTATGGTTGTCATTTATATTTTTTGTAAAGTTTACAAAGTAGTTAGACCCTTCAAACTGAGTTCCGTCTACATACCCTTCTCCTGTAGTTCTAGCAAAAGAAACTGTTGCGGCAATATCATTATCCATTAAACCTGTAGATAAAGTAAAACCATATTTTTGATACCCATCATTTCCAGTAGAAGCCATTACATTACCTCCTTTTTCAATGTCTGAAGTTTTAGATAAGATATTAATTGTTCCTCCAATAGAAGGCACAGCTACTTTAGAAGCTCCTAAACCTCTTTGAACCTGCATTGCAGAAGTAACGTCAGATAAACCTGCCCAGTTAGACCAGTACACTCTACCGTTCTCCATATCATTAACAGGCACTCCGTTAATCATAACCGCAACGTTTTCAGAATTAAAACCACGTAAGTTAATTCTACCGTCTCCAAAACCACCACCAGATTTGGTAGCATATACTCCTGGAGTAGATTTTAATACTTCTGGAAATTCTTGAGATCCTAGTTTTCTCTCAATATCTGCAGCTTTAATAGTAGAAACTGCCACTGGCGTTTTTCTATCTATTGCAAAAGACGTAGACATAATAATTATTTCGTCCAAAGAACCAGCATCTTCTGATAATTGAACTTTTAAATTATTTTTTGAAGACGAAAATGCAACTTCTTTCGCTTTGTAACCCATAAAAGAAACGACTAAAGCACCAGTATTAGATTCTGCTTGTAAAGTAAATTTACCATTAAAATCTGATGATGTTCCGTTTGTTGTTCCTTTTACTAGAACGCTTGCTCCTGGTAATGGTTGATTGGTTTCGTCCACAATCGTACCAGTAATTTTAGTTTGCCCTAAAACTGTAGCTGTTATAAAAAACAGTGCTACAAATAATAAGTTTTTAAAATTTTTCATTGTTTAAGTTTAGATTAGTTTGTTTTATTAAATATTCTGCAAAAATCTTACTTTTACAGGGTTCTAAAGTTAGTTTAATGTTAAGCTTTAACAAAAAACTAAGATTCAAATGTAGCATAATTAGTTGTTACAATGTAAATTAAATAAATTTATCTATTAACAAATTATTAACATAACATATAAAACAGGTTAATTTCTTACCATTACTACTATCAGGCCTTAAAATTAATGAGTATTCAATAGTTTTTTAGCCAATTCTTTTCCTAACTCTACACCAAACTGATCATAACTATAAATGTTCCATAAAATCCCTTGAGTATAAATCTTATGTTCATACAATGCAATCAACTTTCCTAAAGAGTGTGGTGTAAGTTTGTCAAATAAAATGGAATTACTTGGTCTGTTTCCTTCAAAAACCTTGAATGCCAACAACTGTGCAATTTTATCTTGGTCTCCAGAAAATTTTAATTCTAAATGCACTTCTTCTTTTGATTTCCCAAAAGCCAATGCTTCTATTTGCCCGTGGTAATTTGCCATTAACTTTTTATGATGGTCTGTTAAACCGTATAATGACTCTTTATACCCAATAAAATCTGCAGGAATTAACTTTGTGCCTTGGTGCACCAATTGCATAAATGCATGTTGCATATTTGTTCCTGTACTTCCCCAAACAATAGTTCCTGTTTGGTAATCTACTGCATCACCATTTCTATCTACCCCTTTCCCATTACTTTCCATAATAGCTTGTTGTAGGTAATCTGGAAGCTTCTTTAAGTATTGAGAATACGGCAACACGGCTTCTGTTTCTGCCTCATAGAAATTATTGTACCAAACACTTAACAAAGCTAAAATTACCGGAATATTATGTTCGAAATCTGTATCCTTATAATGTATGTCCATTTCTTCTGCACCATCTGACAAAGCTTTATAGTTCTCATAACCAACAGACAGGCTAATCGATAACCCTACTGCAGACCAAAGAGAAAAACGCCCACCAACCCAATTCCACATAGGAAAAACGTTTGCTTTGTCAATTCCGAAGTTATCTACCGCTTCTAAATTTGTAGAAACCGCCACAAAGTGTTTTGGAATATCAAAAATAGTTGCCGATTTTAAAAACCAGTTTTTTAAGGTTTCTGCATTTGTAATGGTTTCTTGCGTTGTAAATGTTTTTGATACAATTACAAAGAGTGTGGTTTCTGGGTTTAGTTTTTTCATCACCTCAGAAACATGGTCTCCATCTATATTAGATACAAAATGCGTGGTCAATTGATTTTTATAATATTGAAGCGATTCAACCACCATATCTGGTCCTAGATCAGAACCTCCAATACCAATATTTACAATATCTGTAATAGACTTGCCGGTATATCCTTTCCACTTTCCAGAGATCACTTTATTACTAAAACTTCTAATTTTTCTTAAAGCGGTTTGTATTTGTGGTTTTATATTTTTCCCATCAATGAATACAGGTTCTTCAGAATTACTTCTTAAGGCCGTATGTAAAACGGCTCTACCTTCGGTAACATTAATTACTGCGCCTGCATATTGTTTTTCAATCGCGTCTTTTAAATCTACTTCATTTGCCAATGCTACCAGCAAAGAAATAGTTTCTCTTGTAATTCTATTTTTGGAAAAGTCTACTGATAGATCACCTAATCCTAAAGAAAAGTCTGCTGTCCTATTGATGTCCTTGCACAAATCTTTAATGTTGATATTTTTATTTTCATTAAAGTGATTTGTCAATTTTTCCCAAGCTTGGGTCTTTGTAGGATTGATGTTTTTTAAAGCCATTTTATTAATTTTAAGCAACTTCTTTTTTAGTTGCACTAGTTTCTTTTTGTTGAAATTGATTTCGGTTTAGTTGAATTTTTAAAGGTTTTATGAAATCGAAAAAGCTTCGTTTCATGTGCTCTTTCATTGGTTTTGCTGCAGGTAACTTTTCTCTTAAAGGATCTACTTGCCTGCCATGTTTCCAAAAACGATAACAAACATGCGGTCCACCAGTATTACCTGTCATACCAACCCAACCAATAACATCTCCTTGTTTTACGTATTGTCCTCTTTTTACTTTACGCCTTTCCATGTGCAAGTATTGCGTAGCATAAGTAGCATTGTGTTTTATTTTTACATAGTTTCCATTACCACCTTTTCTTTTAGATTCTGTGACGGTACCACTAGCTGTTGCTATAATAGGCGTGCCTGTTCTTGCCGCAAAATCTGTGCCTTTATGGGGCTTTATTTTATTGCCATAATAGGCAATTCTTCTTCTTAAATTATATCTTGATGAAATTCTATATTGAAATTTTATGGGAGATTTTAAAAACTGACTGCGCAACATTTTTGCAGAATCGTCATAATATTCATGAATGTTTAAAATAGAGTCTGCAAGAAATCTAAAGGCATATAGGTCTTTACCATTGTGCTTAAAAACAGCCGATTTCACTTCTCCATAACCCGCAAAAACAGAATCATTTATAAATTTTTCTTCAAAAACAAGTTTGAAAGAATCTCCTTTTTGAAGTTTGTAGAAATCTAAAGTCCATGCATAAATATCTGCAATGGTCCATGTTAAAGTAGGAGATAAATGCAAGCTATCCATAGCATTAGAAAGATTCGAATAAATTTCACCTTCTATAATTTTTTCTCTTGTTTCTATGGGTTGAAGGTAGGTATACGCTTCAATTATAGAATCTTTAAAATCTACAATTGTAGCTCTAATCTTATCATTTTTATAAATAAAAACTTTTGCTTCTTCTAAAGAGTCTTTGCTAGACAAAATCATATAAGGCTTGCCTGCTCTTACTCTTCTTACGTCAAAAACATCTTTTATAGCACCCGCAATTTTATTAATTTTCGGGTACTCTACGTGATGTCGATCTAAAATAACTCCAAAACTTTCTCCACTTCTTATGGTATCTAAAATAACTTTATAATCTGCTACTTTAAAACCGTATTTATAAACAGGTTTTGGCTTTAATTTTGGTTTTAAAATTGATTCTTTTTTTTCTTCATCACTTTTACAGGCAGAAAAAGCAAAAAGCAGGATTAAGAGGTAAATTGTGTTTTTCAAAAAAATGGGAGTGATTAGTTTTAGCACTCAAAAGTACAAATAAAATTGATTTATTTTAAATCTAAATATGGAAGTTCCTTAAACGGTTTCGTTAAATTTCAAATAGTTTACTTTACTTAATCAACTCTTTTAAAATTGTTCGCGAGACCTCTATAAGCCTCTAATTCTGCTCTTAAAGAACCTACTGCTAAATCTGCTTTCATTTTAATTGGTATCTTATTAACATCATCTGTTATCCAGATGGTTACACTTTCTTGCGCTTTAAAAATTCTACCAGATTGCACTAGCGGTCTAAACACCAAACAATTTACTTTTCCAAATTTTGTATTTAAAACTTCTTTTCCTAAAAACCGAAGTTTAAATGGGTAAACTTGAGAATCCATAAACATATCAATCGCTAGTTCATCTCCTTTATTCATCCCTTTTGTCTCCTGATTTCTTAAATAGTAAAAGGAAGAAAGCATGTCCTGTACTTTTGAAAACACAATAGTAGTGTCTGACTGATTTTTAAAATCTTGAATGTATGCCTTGTTAGAGGTATAATCAAACGTGGTTATCCGATGTTTTTTATAGCCACCCTCATCAATCTTTCTTTTAAAAAAATAAGGCTTAACAGCGGTCTTATCAAAGTAGCTTTCATAAAGATCGTCTACTTTAAAAAACCATTTTATCATGCCAGAAGTCCAACCAGTGCCTTTCGTATGAAATACTTTTTTACCATTCAGACTTGTTTCTTCAACCTCTAGTATGGCAGTTCCAGCTCTTAAAAAACCACTGTAACTCATTTTATAGCGCAACCACTCTCCTCCTTTAAAGGCAGCGGGTTTTTCTTGCGAAAAACCCGCAAAAGTTAAAAGAAGTACACACAAAGTGAGTTGCCATTTTTTCATAATTCTCAAACTTATAAAAAAGTATTGACAATTACCTTTCCTAAAAAGAAAAAAATCATCTACAAGCTATTTGTAAATGATTTTTTTAGAGTCTTTTTTGCTATGAAAAGATATATTTTAAAACTTTAATACGCATCTATAGCACTTTTTATCAACTAAAATGTTCCCCAATTCTTCAACTCTTCTTCGCTCCACAAATACGGATAAAAGATTCTACGTTGGTATTTTGGATGCATATATTTACGCCAACTACTGCCGCCAGTTGCTTCTAAATCTTTTTCTTTTCCTCCTAAATATTTACCGGCTGCATTGTAATGTGCGAGCACCCATTTTACGTTTACCGTATAGTCATAATAACGCATGGCTTTAATTAAAGCTTCATCTTGCTGCACTTCTTTAGGCAATTCTTTAAACTTTTTAGAAAGATTGATGTCATTGTAATCTTCCATAAAATCTATAAATTCTCCTAAATATTTTTTCTCGAATAGGTTTAGTAAAGTCGATTTTTGACCAGTAGTATAATTTTTCCCTGCAGCTTGCCAGTACAAGTGATTGTAAGCGTGTTTAAACGAAGTATTTCTATCAATATCTTCTCTAAACCTTGCATCTATTAAATTGATTAATTCTGTAGAAGCAAATTCTATTTTGCGGTATTGTGCAGATTGGAATCCGCTTGCAGGCGTTAAGGTGTTTCTAAACTTTAAATATTGTTCTTTTTCCATACCTTCTGCCATCACAGAAAAGGAAGTAGACAACATCTCAAAATACCTACTAATTCTATTAAGGTGCATCGAAAATTTATCTGCAGAAACCGCTGTTGTTTTCGCTACTTGATTTATTTCCCACAAAATCATTTTAAATAACAACTCATTTACTTGATGATACATGATAAAAACCATTTCATCTGGCTGTGTTGTTCTTGGAATTTGCAAACCCAAAAGTGCATCTGTTTGAATATAATCCCAATAGGTAATTGGGGTACTCCACAACAAACCTTCTAACATTGCATCTACAGGAACGCCCAGCTTATCGTACTTTTCTTCTATTGCTTTTAAGATTTCGTCTCTTTCCATTTTCTCTGTTAGATTGAAGGTAATTAGCGCCAAGAAATAGTGTGATTGTGATTTTTGGACTTTAGCTGCAATTTATAATAAAAATTGAAATAAGTCTGTCAAATCTATCTTGATTCTTAATGCTTTTTTTACAAAATTCATCTTTGTTCGTTACTAATGCCATTTCGATTTCACAAAGTAATCTATCGCTTCATTAAGAGATTACTTCGTGCCTCGAAATAACTCTTTTTACAGAGAGAACTCCTACTGAAAACTATTTATTAATTTTAAAGTGTTCCTCTTTTTGCTTGTTCTCTTTCGATTGATTCAAACAACGCTTTAAAGTTTCCTGCACCAAAACCTCTGGCTCCCATTCTTTGAATTACTTCAAAAAATAAAGTGGGTCTGTCTTCTATTGGTTTTGTAAAAATTTGTAATAAATAACCTTCTTCATCGGCATCAATCATAATACCCAAAGCCATTAATTTTTCAATGTCTTCTGCTAATTCGTGACTAAATTCTTGCAACCTTGCAGGAACTGATTTGTAATATGCTTCTGGCGGAGTTGATAAAAATTCTACCCCGTTTGCCTTTAACTGAGAAACCGTTTTTATAATATCATCTGTGGCAACGGCAATATGCTGTACGCCAGCACCTTCATAAAAATCTAAATACTCTTCTATCTGAGAACGTTTTGCTGCTTTTGCAGGCTCGTTTATTGGAAACTTAATTCTACCATTTCCATTAGACATTACCTTACTCATTAATGCAGAATATTCTGTGT
>JBLHIE010000013.1:0-30284 GCA_047614925.1 Arenicella sp. | reverse complement strand
TGGCAGAAAAGAATGGCAAAGATCCTGCTATTTGGGACGATAATGTAGAAGAATACATCTTAAAACTAGCCGACAAGAAATACTACCTAGACGAAGTGGTTCGATATGGATTTGTAAGAGGAACCGAACCGTACAACTATGTTAGAGATATCTTTCTACGCTACAACCATTACAAACAATTTATAAAAGAAGAAATTGAGATATAGGCACTTTTCATTACCTTTCTTAAATTTCAAAAACCTCTAAAAATTTAAAATAAACATGACACCTTTAAAAGTAGCATTAGACTGGACACCAAATACAAATCACATCGGAATTTTTGTCGCCAAACAACTAGGATTTTATAAAGAACAAGGAATTGAAGTTGAAATTTTGAATCCTATTTCAGACAACTATCAAGTTACCCCCGGTAAAAAACTAGCATTGGGTATCGCCGATTTTGCTATTGCCCCTTTTGAAACTGTAATTAGCCTAAATAACAAAGAAAATGCAATCGATGCCATTGCCGTGTTTGCCATTTTACAAGAAGACCTTAGCAGTATTGCATCTCTAAAGTCCTTAAAAATAAAAACACCAAAGCTTTTAGATGGAAAAATATATGCCTCCTACAAAGCGCGATATGAAGACGCTATTGTAAAGGAAATGGTTAAAAATGACGGAGGAACGGGAGCGCTTCAAATTACATATCCAGCGAAGTTAGGAATCTGGAATACATTATTAGAAGGCACTGCAGATGCAACTTGGATTTTTGACAACTGGGAAGGTTTAGATGCGAGTGCAAAGCAGATTGCATTAAATAAATTTTCAATGGGACAGTTTGGTATACCGTACTGCTATTCGCCTGTTATAATTGCAAGAAATAGCAACTTAATAGCAAACAAAAAAGCCTATGCTCTTTTTATAAAAGCAACTAAAAAAGGATATCTATACGCTGCAAATAATAGCGAAATTGCCGCAAAAATATTAAAAAAACAGCTTACTGAATACGATATAAAAAACATTGACATTGAGGCCTCTATCGCAATGACTGCTCCTCATTTTGGCACTGACAGCAGCTGTGGCTTTATGAGATCGGAAAGAATTACGACCTTCTTAAATTGGCTTGTTGCACACAATTTAGAAAATGAAAAAATCATGAAACAAAACTTATTTACAAACAACCTATTAGAATAGTGCAATATGCTAGGCATTTTAGAAGTATAATTTGCTGGCAGAAACCTAAAAATTAAAGCACTACCTTAAGCATATCGTTCAAAAAACTAGGTAGCAGTAAAAATATAAAAAAAAACTACTTTACCGAAGACTTTACTGAAGCATGGTTGCTACACCAATTTAATTTTGAAATCAAATTTCACATACAATTGAAAGATAAACTAAAACAGTTAGAATTATTTCTAAAAAGTTCTAATTTCGATCGCGCAATTAGACTTGGAGTTGCCATTGCAGTCCCTTTTACTTTGCTCTATTTTACTGGCTATTTTAAATATGCATCAGCGGTTGTTATTGGCGCTGCATTAAACACACCAGGTGATATACCTGGAAGTATCAAACGCAAGGTACACGCTATTTTAATTAGTATTGGTTGCACCATGCTTATTACTGCTATGGTTCTTTTTTCAAAACCTTTTCTCCCACTTTTACTATTTGTTCTTGCAGGCATTTCGTTTTTCATATCCATGCTTTCTGTGTATGGGTTTCGGGCTTCTTTGGTCTCTTTTTCTGGCTTATTGTCAATGGTCTTGGCCTTTGCTATTCAAAAAGAAACCGCCCAAGAAATAGTGGTTCAAGTGGCACTAATGGGCATTGGTGGACTCTGGTATTTGTTGGTCTCTCTTATATTTCAAAAAATTACGCCTAAAAAAGATCAGAATCAGCTGTTGTCTGACAACCTTTTATTTATTGGTGAATATTTAAAATTACGTGCAAAATTATTGACAAAAAAGACAAAACGAGATGCGCTTTCAAAACAAACCTTTGTACTTCAAAATAAAATTAACGAGAAACATGAAACACTTCGAGAAACCTTGCTCACCGCCCGTAAACGCTCTGGACGATCGCGGTATGAAGAAAAGCAACTGTTGATTTTTGTTTCTTCTATAAAAATTTTCGAATTGATAGAAGCAAAACACCTCGATTATAAAATGATTGATGAAATTTTTGGCGAGCGCAAAGAATTTCTAAGAGCATCAAAAAAGCTCAATAAAATCATGGGGAATCACCTCATCCATTTGTCTGAGTTGTTGATTCAAAATGACAACATACCCACAAAAGAAATCCTATTAGATGCCTTAGCTGAAGCAGATGCATCGATTACTAATTACATTGAAACTGTAAAATTACCCGCAGCACGCGAAGGTGCTTTGGTTTTAAAAAACCTATACGATTACCAAGAACAACTGCTGCAAGAAATACGCGCAATTAGGCGTGTAATGGCAAATGTACAAGATGCTACTAAAATTAGTATAAAAAGACAAAATTCGAGTCAGTTTTTAACACTTCAAGAATATAGGCTGCATGTGCTAACTCAAAACTTTAGTTTCAACTCTACTTTATTTAGACACGCCTTGCGCCTAACAATTGCTCTTGTATTTGCTTATGTACTAGGCTTCCTTTTCGAAATACAAAACACCTATTGGATTTTGCTAACCATTGTGGTTATTATGCGACCCAGTTATGGCCTTACCAAAGAACGCTCAAAAGACAGGGTTATCGGAACCCTTATTGGTGCTGTTATTGCTGTAGGTATTGTGTTGCTTACTCAGAATGTAATTGTCTATGCCGTACTCGCATATATTTCTTTAATATTGGCCTTTTCTTTAATTCAGCAGAATTATAAATCTGCCGCCGCCTTAATTACCATTAGTATTATCTTTCTGTATTCCTTAATGAATCCAAATACTTTTGAAGTGATACAATACCGTGTTTTAGACACTATTATTGGAGCCACCATTGCGGTTGTTGCCAATTACTTACTACTACCAAGTTGGGAAGCAAACAATCTTAAAAAGATATTGCTAAACGCTTTAAAAATGAATAAGAAGTATCTTTTAGCCACCCAAGAATTATATCAAGATCCGTTAGTCAATAAGCTTTCTTATAACTTGGCACGTAAAGATGCTTTTCTTGCTATTAGCAATTTAAATGCCTCTTTTCAACGATTGACACAAGACCCCAAATCAAAACAAAAAGAGTTTCAACTTATTTATGAAATTGTAACGCTAAACCAAACCATGATTTCTGCAATTGCCTCTATCGGTAATTTTGTCATCAATCATAAAACCACGCCTGCTTCTGAAGAATTTAATGTGTTGAGTAAGAAAATTGCAAACACCTTACAAAATTCTTGTGACCTTTTAGAACCTAAAGCAAATACTGAAGAGATTGTTAAAGAAACTGCTGCAGTTACAGAAAACACCTTGCTAGAAAAATACCAGCAACTCTCAAATCTGCGAGATGAAAACATTAAAAAAGGAAACACCGCATTAGATACCGAAACACTGCACGCACTTCAAGAAGCATATTTAATTGCAAACCATATGAACTGGTTAAAATCTCTTTCTGATAGCCTAAAAAAGACAACGGAAAGCTATTGTTTGGCACTGCTAGATGACAAGTCTTACTAATTTTAAATAGTATTAAGAGTGCATGAAAATACAAATCAACTCTTTAAAAGTATCGCGGTAGCATTAAAAAAAATAACTACCCGTTTTAACGTTTGGAAAAGGTAGTTTAAAAAAACTGTACCGTTTGAAATTAGATATAATCCATATGATTTTGTAAAAATTGAAGAAGTTTTAAAGAACAAAGTCGTTCGGAAAAAAATCTTCACAAACAGTCTTTGCGTATTGGATTGGTTTTAATAATACAATTACAGCACCTATTATTAATTCAGATTCGAGCGGCGGATTAACTATTGAACATGCTGCATACAACCAAAGAGAAAATGGTGTTTCTGTTGAACATTATAAATATATTGAAGGAAATAATACTTAGTTCAACCAAACACATCAACGCAAGAAGACCGGTGAGTTAATTTGGAATTTTATCTCAAAATATGACCTTAACGGATTGAGGTAGGCTTTAAAAATAATCAGTTAATTACAGAATGCCAAAATAAAACGCTTAAAGATTACGCCTTAAATTTCATTCCTAAATGCACTAGTTTTTTAGTTTCGTAAAAAGCCTCCTCAAAGTAATCTGGCAAATCATAAATCGTAGCAGAGGTATACAATTTCAATTCCTCAGACAGATCGCCGCCTTTAAGGTATAGAATTCCGTTTTTAAGATCGTGATTTTGTTTTTTGCTAATTTTACCTTTCGTCCAACCTACAAAAGTTTCCATTTCTGCTACGGCTCTGCTTACAATAAAATCGTAGGTACCTTTTAGCTCTTCTACTCTGCCGTTGGTAGTTTTTACGTTTTCTAACCCCAAACCTTCCACTACTTCATTTACTACTTTTATTTTTTTACCAATAGAATCTACCAAATGAAACTGTGTTTCTGGAAACAAAATTGCCAACGGAATTCCTGGAAAACCTCCACCAGTGCCCACATCTAAAACCTTAGCACCTGGTTTAAACTGCACTACTTTTGCAATTGCCAAAGAATGCAATACGTGGCGTAAATACAATTCGTCAATATCTTTTCTAGAAACCACATTTATTTTCAAGTTCCAATCTTCGTATAATTCCTGTAATTTTTCAAATTGTTGAATTTGAGTTGGCGATAAATTTTTAAAATATTTGTGAATAATATCCATCTGATAAAGTTTGAGCCGCAAAAATAGTTATACTTCTCAAACAATTCACAACAAATTTTGTCGTTTATCATAAAAAGCAATTTCAAAAGCATTATTTTTGTAAAACAATAGTAAAAATCTTAAATGAAAACAATAAATTTTTCAAGAGTAGACAAAGCGAAGTTTTTTAGAACGCTTAATAAAAGAGTAAATAATTATTTCAAGGAAAACGAAATTAATAGAACCGGAAACTGGAGCTTGTATTTAAAAGCAATTATTATGTTTTCTGTGTTTTTAATACCATTTATAATCGTATTAACAGTTGCTATGCCACAATGGGCAATGTTTTTACTAACAATACTTACGGGTATAGGAATGGCTGGTGTTGGTATGAATGTAATGCATGACGCCAATCATGAGTCTTTTTCTAAAAGAAAATGGGTAAATAAATTAATGGGAAGTAGCATTTACATCCTTGCAGGAAATGTGTATAATTGGAAGGTACAACACAATGTATTGCACCACACGTTTACCAATGTAAAAGACCATGATGAAGATATCGATGCTGGTAGAATTATTCGTTTCTCTTTGCATTCTCAATGGTTAAAGATTCACAAGCTTCAAAAATATTATTCTGTTTTCTTATACGGTTTATTAACCATTAACTGGGCAATTACAACAGATGTTAAACAAATGCACCGCTATTTAAAACGCAAATTATCGTATGGTAAATTTCCAAACCCTACTGTAGAATGGACAAAATTGGTTATTTCTAAAGTTGCCTATTATGCGCTTTGGATTGTTTTACCATTGTTGGTTTTAGACGTTGCTTGGTATAAAGTTTTAATTGGCTTTTTTATAATGCACTACACCGCAGGTATGATTTTAAGTATTGTTTTTCAGCTGGCGCATATTGTACCGAATACGGCAATGCCAATTCCAGATAAAGACGGTAATTTAGAGCACACTTGGGCAGTCCACCAATTGTATACAACTTCTAACTTTGCACCTAGCAATTGGTTGGTAAATTTTTATACGGGTGGTTTAAATCATCAAGTTGAACATCATATTTTCCCGCATATTTCTCACGTGCATTATGGTAAATTGGCTAAAATTGTAAAGGAAACCGCTAAAGAATTTAATTTGCCTTACAATGAATACAAAACAATGAGCAAAGCACTTGTAGAGCATTTTAGACATTTAGGTGTTTTAGGGCAAAAGCCAGAATTAGCATAACAACAGCAACACACAATTAACAGTACAATGAAACATCCATTATCGGACAGAATTAACAGTTTACCGGTCTCTCAAACTTTAGCAATGGCTGCAAAAGCAAGAGAATTAAAAGCAGCAGGTAAAGACATTATTAGTTTAAGTTTAGGAGAACCAGACTTTAACACACCAGATTTTATTAAAGATGCTGCCATAGAAGCAATCAACCAAAACTATAATTCATACTCTCCAGTAGATGGTTACGTAGAATTAAAGGAGGCAATTTGCACAAAATTTCAGCGTGACAATGGTTTAACATACGAGCCCAACCAAATTGTGGTTTCTACCGGTGCAAAGCAATCTATTGCAAATGTTGCACAAGTATTATTAAACCCAGGAGATGAGGTTTTATTACCAGCACCTTATTGGGTTAGTTATTCTGCAATTGCTATTTTAAGTGAAGCAAAATTTGTAGAAATTCCGTCTTCTATAGACAACGACTTTAAAATTACACCTGCTCAATTAGAAGCTGCAATTACGCCAAAAACAAAAATGGTGTTTTTTAATTCACCTAACAATCCTAGCGGATCGATGTATAGTGAACAAGAATACAGAGCTTTGGCAGTTGTTTTAGAAAAGCATCCAAATATTTTTATCTTATCCGATGAAATCTATGAACACATTAATTATGGTGCAAAAAACTTTAGTTTTGCGGCCATAGAAAACATGTACGACAGGACCATTACTGTAAACGGATTGGCAAAAGCCTTTGCCATGACAGGTTGGAGAATTGGTTATATTGGCGCACCGCAATGGATTGCAAAAGCATGTACAAAAATGCAAGGACAGGTTACTTCTGGTGCCAATTGCATTGCACAAAGAGCAGCAATTACCGCAGTTTTAGCACCGGTTTCTAAAGTTCAATACATGGTAGATGAATTTAAAATACGTAGAGACATTGTAGTTGATTTGTTGCGGGAAATAGACGGATTTAAAGTAAATGTTCCTGAAGGTGCATTTTACGTTTTTCCAGATATTTCTGCATTCTTCGGAAAAACAATTGACGGCATAAAAATTGAAAACGCGAATGATTTTTCTTTATTCATACTAGAGAAAGCAAACGTTGCTACGGTAACAGGAGACGCTTTTGGTGCACCAAATTGTATTCGAATGTCTTATGCTGCATCTGAATTGCAATTGCGCGAAGCAATCCAAAGAATTAAAAAAGCTTTAAGTTAAAAGTAAAAAATAAATAAACTCTAAAATCCATCTTTCTAAGATGGATTTTTTTGTTTGGGCGTGTTTTTAAAAAAACAAAAACCACGCTTTCCACTATATCTTTTTCTCGTTCCTCCAAAAAGGATGCCGTTTCAATCGCTCACGCAACCTGTTTTATCCAATAAATTCTTAATTAAAAGTGGCTAACTCTTCGTTAAAAAAGCACCTCTTACATATTGTTAAAAAAGAGGTACTTTTTATTTAAAACCCAATCATTACAATTGCTACTACAAAAAGCGACACTCTTAAAAGAATTCCAGTTTGACTTTCTGTTTTTGATTGGTGATTTGAAATTAAAGATTTAATACTAGAAATCGATTTGCGTCTCTCTATCTGAACGGCTCTTTTAAGATCTTGTTTGTATGCAGAAGTTAAAATCCCTCTTTCTAATACGGTGGTAGTTTGTAAATATTTCATATTGTTCTGTTTTATAGATGTCTACAAAGAAGACGACACCTAACATCCTTTGTTACAGACCTAAAATGAATACAAATTAAAATAAATCTATTTTTCTAATGTTCATAGTTTACGACCATCCTAAAAATAAATTTAAAAATTATCTTTCTACTAAAAAAATCATGCTTAAAAAATTCTTTATTCGTTGTTCGGGAGTAGATAAAAACATACTAAACAATTGTTCTGATGGCGAACAAAACAAATACGTTGGTATTGGTGGCACTATATTTTTTACAGCAATTATGGCCACTATTGCCGGTAGCTATGCATTGTATACTGTTTTCGACAATGCATATGCGGCCATTTTATTTGGTGGTATCTGGGGTTTGCTCATCTTTAATTTAGATCGTTTTATAGTGGGCACCATCAAAAAAAGGGATGCTAAATGGACTGCCTTTGTACGGGCCTCGCCTAGAATTTTATTAGCAGTAATTATAGCCATTGTAATTTCTATACCCCTAGAACTAAAGTTATTTGAGAAAGAAATAAATCAGATTTTACTTACAGAGAAAAACCAACTCACTTTAGAAAATAAAACACAAATTGCCCAACAATTTACGCCAGAAATAACATAAATAAATCCAGAAATAACCGACCTAAAAACTGAAATAAACACCAAAGAAGGTACAACAAATGCCTTATACGAAACTTACATTTCTGTAGCTGAAGGCAGAAAAGGAACAAAATTAGTAAGTAAAGGAACAGTTTACAAAGAGAAACGGCAAAAACACGATGCTTCTTTAACGGCATTGAATCAATTAAAAAAAGCCAACTCAGAAAAAATTAAGAACAAAGAAACAGTAATTGCCACATTGCTAGAACGCCAAAAAGTATCAGAAGCCACAACACAACCCGTTATTGCCAATTTCGACGGATTAATGACAAGAATAAATACATTAGATAAGTTGCCTTGGCTGCCTTCTTTCTTCATATTTTTATTGTTTTTAGCCATTGAAACTTCGCCAATGTTTGCAAAATTAATTTCACCAAAAGGCGAATATGACTTTAAATTAGAAGATGAAGAAACCGCTATAAAAACTAGGGTAGCACAACAAGTCCATCAGAGAGAGAAAATGTTAGCAGCAGATCGTATTATAAATAACAAAGTGTACAAAGAAATTTCTACAGAAGAGGAGTTGCACGGGTATAAGCAAAAAATGGCACATAATTCAATGAAATTGCAAGCCGATTCTTTTTATAAAAATCAACAGTGCATGTTGTAATTAAAACGCATTATTTTATAAATAAAAAAGTTTTCGTCTCACAAAATTTCGATAGAAACAGCTCTTCTTATCACGTAACTGTTCTTATTAAAAAGCAACAACAGCTTCGGTAAAACTATGCATTGGTACACAAGTGCGTTAGCGATTGTAGCAGTTGTCTGAGCTCTTTTTGAGCTACGAAAAAAAGCGAGTGCGAAAAGCGCGGCCTGCAAGGAAACGCCCAGTAATTTATATGGAAGCAAAGAAAAAGAAAGAGCTGTAAAAAATTAGCCATTACTTTTGAAATTTATTTATAAAAAAGAAGCGATACCCTACTCTTTTTCTGCAATTTTCTTTACATAATCTGTAATAATTACAATTTGGGTGGGTCCTACTTTACCTTCTATAAAGTTGGCGTTTTCATAATCTAATGAAATTCTCCTCACCGCAGTT
Organism: Arenicella sp.; assembly: GCA_047614925.1. Classification (GTDB taxonomy): domain Bacteria; phylum Bacteroidota; class Bacteroidia; order Flavobacteriales; family Flavobacteriaceae; genus Polaribacter. The sequence goes on along the minus strand of JBLHIE010000013.1, from coordinate 20,945 downwards.
CCTTGTTTTGCAACCATGCTAGAACCTTTTACTTTTAAATCTTTAATGAGCACTACAGAATCTCCCGCTTCTAGAATAACACCATTTGCATCTCTGTGAATAATTTTTTCGCTGTCATCTAAATGATCTCCAGATTCTTTCGCAAAACGCAAATCGTCATCTTCTAAATACATCATGTCTAACAAATCTTTTGGCCAACCTTCATTTCTTAAACGAGATAACATTCTCCAAGCAACTACTTTTACGGCTCTGTGCTCACTCCACATAGAATCGTTCAAACAACGCCAATGATTTGCATCCATTTCAGCGGCATTGTCTATCTGAGTACTACAAGTTTCACAAGCCAACAAACTGCCATCTACACCGCTACCACCAACCGTTGATGTTGGTTTTACTTCATAAATTGACACCTTATCTGTTGCAGTACATAATTCGCATTTGTTTCCACTTCTACTCTCTAAATCTTGTTGTAAACTCATTATTCTTTGTTTTGGTTGAATGTTGACAAAAATACATTTTTAAATCAGCTTGCTTATTTATATTGCTATAAATTAAAAAAAGCCACATCATAAAGGAGATTAAAATGAATATATTTACAGATAAATTTTCTTTAAAAAATACAATGAGTCAAGAGAGAACAGTTTCTGAAGCAATACACTATAGACGTTCTGTAAGAATTTACGATACAGAGAAAGCAATAAATACAGCCCTTGTAAAAAAATGCATCGCGCAAGCTACTTTAGCTCCAAATAGCAGCAACATGCAATTGTGGGAGTTCTATCATATTACATCGAAAGATCTTATTGCTGAAATTGCGCCATTTTGTTTCAACCAAAATGCAGCAAAAACAGCAAAACAATTGGTTATTTTTGTGACACGTAAAGATTTATGGAAAAAACGTGCGAAAGCCAATTTAGATTTTATGGATGCTAATTTTGGTGTAAACAACCCGAAAGCGGAACAGTCTGGCAGAGAAAAGGTTGCTCGGAATTATTATAAAAAAATTATTCCTTTTGCCTATGGAGACTTTCTAGGTATTTTTGGTTTTTTTAAATACCTACTGATGTTTGTTATTGGTCTTTTTAAACCGGTTTACAGGGAAGTTAGAAATAGCGATATGCGCAATGTAGCTCACAAAACCTGTGGTTTAGCTGCACAAAATTTTATGATTTCAATGGCTGCGGAAGGCTATGATACCTGCCCAATGGAAGGATCTGATACTTTGCGCATTAAGAAATTATTAAAATTACCTTCTGGTGCTGAAATTAACATGGTGGTTTCTTGCGGCATTAGAACCGAAAAAGGAATCTATGGGGAACGTTTTAGAATTCCTTTTGAGGAAGTATATACAGTACTTTAAATTACTTTTTAGCTTTTAAAAGCAGCACGTTTTTGCTTTGCTCAATTTCAGTTTGATTTAGCATCATTTTAACAAACTCGCCATTTAAATAGTGTTGGGTTTGGTCTTTGTAAAACGGACTAAATACATTCCCTGATTGCCCGGTTGGAATGATAGCTGCACTGTTTTCTACATCAGAAAAATCGATAACTCTTCTTGTAGATGGTCCTGCAGTTACTTTATAATATCCTGTGCTGTCTAATTTAAAAATTTGATTGTTAATTACTTCATTACCACCAATCGTTTCAAAAGGCCCCACATTAAATAATTTGCGCAACACGCCTCCTGCTTTTCCTATGGCATGCTCGTATTCTACAGAGATTACCCGATTCCAAGTCCAACCTTCTACATTCTTGCCTAATTGATTTTGTAAAAAAGAAACTGCATTTTTAAAAGAAGTATGTACAATATCTGCTCTTGTTTCTATGGTTTCTTGGGTAGTAACATTGTCCCACCAAACAGAATTTAGTCTATTAATTTGTGAGGGAAGTACTTGATCTTGCAATTGCGAATTTAAAAACAACTCGAAACCAACACCCAATTCGTCCTCATAGGTAGCCTTTAAAAAAGCATATAAAAAACGGTTGTAAATAGTTGGTCCAACGGCGGACTTAAGGTAATTACCGTCCCAATTTTCTAAAATTGCAAAAGCTTGCTTTTCTGAGGCAGTTAAAACCTCTTGATCTACACTTTTTAGTAAGTTTTTAGAAATTTCTGGCACTGTAGCAGATTTTACATCATAAGTCATTTTCATAACTGCTTCTTTTGTGAAATCATTTTTTTGCGCTAGCAATGTTACAATTCTTTTTGCCCTGTCTTGAGGCTGGTAATACCCTGGATATAGTTTACCCCTCACAGAGTCTGGCTGACTGTTTGCCGAATATACATACTTCCAATCTGGATTTATAGCCTGCGGATTTTCTTCAAAAGGAATGTATGCTACAATTTCATCCTTCCCAGATGCACCATTTAAATAAGTTTTAGAAGAAAGACGGTCTCTTAACTGGTACAATTTAGCAGAAGAAAACCAAGCAATATTGTCTTTTGCATCTCCATACATCACATTTAAACCAGGAGCGTGAATTTTAGCTACAGACTGCTTAAAATCATTCAAAGAAGTGGCATGCGAAATTCCGTAAGCAACACCGAGCATTTCATTTGGCAATTGCGTATAAATCCAATTCATTGCAATAGGCCTTTCATCAACTACATGCTCAATTAAGCCATTCATCAAAGGGCCGTGTTTGCTCACTTTAACCACAAAAGTGGTGTCCTGCGCTTCTTTAATTCGAATGGTCTTTTCCAAAACTGTATACGCTTCATATCCTTTAGGTGTTTTGTATTCTAATGCATTTTCAGGATTGTTTTCTTCTATATAAAAATTCAAATCGTCATTTGCCAACATTGTCAAACCATACGCATATTCTTTATTATGCCCTAGTAGCGGAAAAGGCATTAGTGCAATATTGAATCCGTAAATCTCAAAATCTGGCGTTTTTATATGGTTTTGATACCAAACAGAAGGCTGAGAAAATGCAATGTGTGGGTCGTTTGCAAAGATTACTTTTCCATTCTTTGTTTTTTCTGGTGCAATGACCCAAGAGTTGCTTCCAATAAAAGGAGAAACTGGTAAACTATTCATAATATCTGCAACTGTTCTAGACAATGTTGCATTGATATCTTTAGGAATACTTGTTTTGTTAATGGTTAAGTTTTCACTTGACGAGTTTAACAGTTCATTTAAATAAGAAGCGCCTAATTTTTCTTTAATTTCTGTTAATAATGGGTCTGTTTTGTGCGCTACAGCAAAACTAAAAGACATGTATCCGAAAACATTGTACACATCTTTTATATCATATGCTTCTTTGTCTAAACCTAGTAAAATAAACTCTAAAGGTGTACTTCCGTTTTTAATAAATTGATTTACACCTTCTAAATATGCCTGAGTTAACAAATAAGACTCCGCTGTTTTGTCTAAATTATCAATTGTTTTTTCTGCCGCTTCCGCTATGCCCAATCCACTAAAAAATCGATCTACTTTTAAAAGCTCCTTCCCGAAAATTTCTGACAATCTACCTGCAGCAATTCTTCTCATCAACTCCATTTGCCACAACCTGTCTTGCGCATGCACATATCCTAGAGCGGTATAGGCATCTTTCTGATTTTTTGCATTGATGTGGGGAACACCTATTTCATCAAAATAAATAGTAACATCTTCAGTAGTATTTTCAATTGTAATTTTGCCATTGTACAAAGGATGTAATGTTTTTGAATACAACCAAGTTGCAAGGACAATAAGTAGCGTAAGCACCGCTAAAAACAGGAAGCTCTTTTTAATAATTTTCATGTAAATCTGCTTGATAATCTCAAAGATAATAGATTTATATTGTATTTTTGGTATCCTTATTTAATTACACGCTTATGAGAAAAATTCAAATGGTAGACCTTCAAGGTCAATACGCAAAAATTAAAGATGCAGTAAATAAATCTATTACCCAGGTGCTAGATACATCTACTTATATAAACGGACCCTTGGTTCACGAATTTCAGGCAGATTTAGAAAAATACTTAGATGTGAAACACGTAATTCCTTGTGCAAACGGTACAGATGCATTGCAAATAGCAATGATGGGTTTGGGTTTAGAACAAGGCGATGAAGTAATTACTGCAGATTTTACCTTTGCAGCAACGGTAGAAGTTATTGCCTTATTAAAATTAACCCCTGTTTTGGTGGATGTGGAAGCAGCTACTTTTAATCTAGATATTGAAGCATTAAAAAAGGCAATTACTCCAAAGACAAAAGCAATTGTGCCTGTCCATTTATTTGGACAAGTAGCAAATATGGATGCTGTTATGGAGATTGCCAAAGAACATAATTTATTTGTAATTGAAGACAATGCACAAGCAATTGGCGCAAGCTATACCTTTAAAAATGGTAAAAAACAAAAAGCAGGAACCATTGGACATGTAGGTACTACTTCTTTTTTCCCATCTAAAAACTTAGGTTGTTATGGTGATGGAGGTGCAATTTTTACAAATGATGATGCACTAGCACATACCATAAGAGGAATTGTAAATCACGGAATGTATACCCGTTATTACCACGACGTTGTTGGTGTAAACTCTAGATTAGATGCAATACAAGCGGGTGTTTTACAAGCAAAATTACCAAACCTAGATACCTATTGCAATGCGCGTAGAAATGCTGCTCGTTTTTATAACAATGCTTTTGCTAGCAACCCTAATATTAGTACACCCACTACAAAATCAAACGCAACCAATAGTTGTGGTCAAATTTGTGACGTGTGCGATTGTCATGTTTTCCATCAATATACCTTACAAATTACAAATGGTCAAAGAGATGAACTGCACAAACATCTGTTAGCACAGGACATTCCAAATGCTATTTATTACCCCGTAGCACTGCATTCACAAAAAGCATACAAAGATACCCGATATAATGAAAGTGATTTTCCTGTGACAAACGAATTGATAAAAACAGTGATTTCATTACCAATGCATACAGAATTAGACAACGAGCAATTAGAATTTATTGCGAGCACAATTAATAACTTTGTAAAGTAAATACAATGAAAAGAATACTTGTAACTGGTGGTTTGGGTTTTATTGGTTCACACACGGTTGTTGAACTTCAGAACGAAGGTTTTGACGTTGTTATTATTGACGATTTATCAAATACAACTTTAAAAGTTTTAGACAGTATTACAGAAATTACAGGAACTAGACCTACTTTTCACAATATTGATTTGCGCATTAAAAGTGATGTAAAAGCTTTTTTTAAAACGCATAAAATGGACGGAATTATTCATTTCGCAGCTTTTAAAGCTGTTGGCGAAAGTGTACAAAATCCGTTAGATTATTATGAAAATAATATTGGAAGTTTGGTCTATATCTTGCAGGAAATAAGAGATCGAAAGCTAGATAATTTTATATTCTCTTCTTCTTGTACGGTTTATGGACAAGCAGATGAATTGCCCATTACAGAAAATGCGCCCATTAAAAAAGCGAAATCCACCTACGGAAACACAAAACAAATTGGTGAAGAAATTATTCAAGATACGTGTAAAGCGCACAAGCTAAATGCAATTGCACTCAGGTATTTTAATCCTATTGGCGCGCATGAAAGCCTTAAAATTGGCGAATTACCGTTGGGAGTTCCTCAAAATTTAATTCCTTTTGTAACACAAACTGCAGCGGGTATTAGAAAAGAATTGTCTGTTTATGGAGATGATTATCCAACAGCAGACGGAACCGCAGTTAGAGATTATATTCATGTAGTAGATTTAGCAAAAGCACACATTGCGGCTCTACAAAGGCTTATCAATAAAAATAACAAACAAAATTTTGAATTTTATAACGTAGGTACCGGGATCGGAAGTTCTGTTTTAGAGGTTATAAATACCTTCGAAAAAGCTTCTGGAAAGCCACTAAATTACAAGATTGTTGGCAGAAGAGAAGGAGATATTACCGCTGCATATGCAAATACAGCAAAAGCAAATAAAGAATTAAATTGGAAAACAGAAAAATCTTTATTCGAAGGTTTGGCTTCTGCCTGGAAATGGCAACAGCTACAATAAAAACCATATTCTAATTTTTACTAAATCTAATTTTAAGCAGAAATCACTCAAAATTGACATATTTTCAATCAATTTTGAGTGGTTTTTTACATTTTTACGCTAATTTCAAGAACTTATAGGTTTCTATATGACAACAAACAACGTTCAAAGTTGTTATATCGATAACAATAAGACAACATAATTTTTAGATATGTATTTATAGGGCTATTTTTATCAATTTAACCTTAATAAAAGGGTAACCCATCATATACCTCTTAACTTTGTGATGTAATTAATCATGATACCTGAAACCAATGAACCTGATAAAAATTAGAAGAAAAACCCGTTTAGAAAAACGCTACACCTCTAAAATGGGAAGATTGCATACTAAAGTTACATACATTAAAAGAACATTGCTATACATTATTACTCTCAAGACAATTCACAAATACAGACAAACATACTACGGCAAAATTAAAGATTGCGAAGAATGTGTTTTAACTAAATAATAAGTAAAAAATCCCAAAATTAAGTTTGGGATTTTTTTTGTTTTATATTTAACATCAGAATCCTCCTTTTCTACTTTTCATTTTAGTAATTTTCGATCTTTAAAAATCGAACTAATATGAAAAAAATACTTTTTGCTTTTTTAGCAATTATCAGCTTTATTGCTTGCAACACTTCTTCCAAAGAAACAACAGACCTAAGTATCAATTATAAAAAAATAGAATTAGAGAACGGTCTAGACGTTATTTTTCATGTAGATAAATCTGACCCGGTAGTGGCTGTCGAATTAATGGTGCATGTTGGCTCTGCTAGAGAAATTGAGGGTAGAACAGGTTTTGCACATTTATTTGAACATTTATTATTTTTAGAATCAGAAAATTTAGGAAAAGGTGGTTTAGATAAAATGAGTGCAAGAATTGGTGGCTCCGGTGCCAACGGTTCTACTTCTAGAGACCGAACAAATTACCTACAAACAGTGCCTAAAGATGCTTTAGAAAAAATGATTTGGGCAGAAGCAGACAAATTAGGGTATTTTATAAATACGGTTACAGACCCTGTTTTAGCAAAAGAGAAGCAGGTTGTTAAAAATGAAAAGAGACAAAGTGTAGACAACAGACCTTACGGGCATAACCAATACATAATTGATAAAAATTTATATCCAAAAGACCACCCTTACAATTGGCAGGTAATTGGTTCTTTAGAAGATTTGCAAAATGCCACTTTGCAAGATGTTAAGAATTTCTATAAAAAATGGTACGTACCTAACAATGCTACCTTAATTTTATCTGGAGACATTGACATTGAACAAGCAACCAAATGGGTACACACTTATTTTAATGAAATTCCGAGAGGACTAGAAGAAATTACGGCCCTAGAAAAAAGACCTGGTTTCGTGAAAGAAACGAAGTACCTCTACTATGAAGACAACTTTGCACGAGTGCCTCAATTAACCATGGTATGGCCAACTGTTGAAGCATATCATACAGATGCTTATGCATTAGATGTGTTATCTCAATACTTAACAGATGGTAAGTCTGCACCCTTAAATCAGGTTTTAGTAGACGATTTAAAACTAACTTCTTACACAGGTATGTATAGTGGTACTTCTGAGTTGGCAGGAGAAATACAAATTTATATAAAAGCTTTTAATGATGTAAAATTAGACGCAGTAAAAGTAGGAATTGAAAAAGCATTTGTAAATTTTGAAGCAGTAGGAATTTCAGAGAAAGATTTAAATAGAATTAAAGCAGGCCAAGAAACTCAGTTTTATGGCAGCTTATCTAGTGTACTTGGCAAAGGAACAAACCTAGCCTCTTACAATACGTATTTAGGAGACCCTGGCTTTGTAACTGAAGACATAAAAAGAACTTTAGCCGTTACCACCGCAGATGTAATGCGTGTTTACAATACATATATAAAAGACAAAAATTACATTGCCACTAGTTTTGTGCCTAAAAATAGTGCGGATTTGGCATTAAAAGGTTCTGAATTAGCCAATGTTGTTGAAGAGAAAATTGTGAATGGTGCAGAAGAAAGTTTCGATCCTAAAATTGCGGCAACATATCAAAAAACAGCTTCTTCTTTTGATAGAACTGTTGAACCGAAGTACGGAGAAACGCCTACTTTGGCGGTTCCTGAAGTATACGAAAGCACACTAGGAAATGGTTTAAAAATCTATGGAATTGAGACTGATGAAGTGCCTTTAGTCCGTTTTAACTTGACCATAGATGGCGGACAATTATTGGAATCTATGGATAAATTAGGTGTTGCCAATTTAACTGCAGATTTACTAAATAAAGGAACTCAAAATAAAACTGTCAAAGAGTTAGAAGCAGCAATTCAAGAATTAGGCGCATCCATTTACATCTATTCAGACAAAGAAAGCATTCGCATTTCTGGAAGAAGTTTGGCTAAAAACTATGAAAAAACATTGGCTTTAGCACAAGAAATGTTACTAGAACCTCGGTTTGATGCAAAAGAATTCGACTTACTTAAAAAAGCAACTATTGCTAGTTTGCGTCAAGAAGAAGCAAACCCGAATGCGGTAGCTAGAAACACGTACAATGAATTGATTTATGGTAAAGACAACATCTTATCTAAAAATATTTTAGGCACCATACCTTCTGTTGAAGCCATAAATTTAGAAGATATTAAAACCTATTATGCCAATTATATTTCACCTTCTGTGGCGAAACTGTTAGTTGTAGGAGCTATTTCTCAAGAAAAATTAACAACTTCTTTGGCGAGCTTAAATACCAATTGGAAAGCAAAAGAGGTTACAATTCCTGCGTACAAAACCATTGAAGCCCCCACAAAACCAGCGGTGTATTTTTATGACATTCCGAATGCAAAACAATCTGTTTTACAATTTGGCACACCAGCTTTGGCAGCAACAGATGTAGATTTTTATGCGGCTACGGTAATGAATTATATTCTTGGTGGTGGTGGTTTTGCTTCTCGCTTAACACAAGAATTAAGAGAAGGAAAAGGATATACGTACGGCATTCGTTCTGGTTTTTCTGGCACCAAAGCAAAAGGTACGTTTACCATTTCTAGTGGAGTTCGATCTAATGTAACTTTAGAATCTGCACAAGCAGTTCAAAAAATATTAAAAGAATACCCATCTACTTTTTCTGATAAAGACCTAGAAACTACAAAAAGCTTCTTAATAAAAAGTAATGCTAGAGCCTTTGAAACTGCTGGGGCAAAATTAAGAATGCTGTCTAATATTAGTGATTTTGGTTTAAAAGCTGCTTATGTAAAAGACAGAGAACAAGTGGTGCAGAACATGACAAAAGAGCGCATTACAGCGTTGGCTAATACCTATATAAATCCTAATAAAATGATTTGGTTGGTTGTTGGTGATGCAGAAACACAATTAGAAAGAATGAAAGAATTGGGCTATGGAACGCCAATTTTATTAAATAAAAAACAGGAAGAAATTAAGAATTAAACTCCTGATGTTTTAACAAAGACGCAAGATTGCTTCGCTTTTAGAGTCAAGAACCAAGACTTAATTCTGATGAATTAATGAGGCTACGATTATTTAAAAACCCCAATTTCAAATTTGAAATTGGGGTTTTTAAAATCTAACTCTAACATAAATATTGTGGGTAGTTTCTTTAAATGAAAAAACACCTACATCCCCTAGAAAAAATTACAGATTCATTCAGCTCTCTATGTCTTATCTTTATCCCTAAAACTACTCAAAAGCGGCTCCACTCGCTGCAACACTTCTATCTATTTTGCGCATTAAACCTTGCAATACTTTACCAGGTCCAACTTCTATGAATTCAGTTCCACCATCTGCAATCATTGCTTGTATAGACTGCGTCCATCTTACTGGTGCGGTTAACTGAATCATTAAATTTTTCTTAATCTCACTAGGATCTGTAACCGCACATGCTGGCACATTTTGGTACACCGGACACGAAGGCGAACTGAACACAGTACCTTCAATGGCCGCTGCCAATTCTTCTCTAGCAGGCTCCATCATTGGCGAGTGAAATGCACCCCCAACAGGCAACAACAAAGCTCTTCTTGCTCCTTTTTCGGTTAATACTTCACAGGCTTTTTCAACCGCGGTAATTTCACCAGAAATAACCAATTGCCCAGGACAATTGTAATTTGCAGCAACGACTATTCCGTCTATTTCTGCACAGGTATCTTCAACAATTGCGTCTTCTAAACCCAAAACGGCAGCCATTGTAGAAGGTGCAATTTCACAGGCTTTCTGCATTGCTAAAGCACGTTTAGAAACTAGTTTTAATCCGTCTTCAAAAGTTAAAACTCCGTTTGCAACCAATGCAGAAAATTCACCTAAAGAGTGCCCTGCAACCATTTCTGGTTTAAATTCGTCTCCCAAAACCTTTGCAAAAATAACAGAATGTAAAAAAATTGCAGGCTGTGTAACTTTTGTTTCCTTTAGCTGTTCTGCAGTTCCCTCAAACATAATGTCTGTAATAGAGAAGCCCAAAATAGTATTCGCTTTTTCAAAGTATTCTTGCGCCAGTGCAGACTTTTCGTATAAATCCAACCCCATTCCTGTAAATTGCGCTCCTTGACCAGGAAAAATATATGCTTTCATTTTTTAGTGTTTAATTATTGATTTGTTTACTTGTATAATCCTCTGCGAAAATAATGAATTTTATTTGAAGCCAACTCTGCTTAGAGTTCATATTGAACGAAGTCGAAATACACTGGCTTTTTTGTAAACACAAAAAGAGGGCAGTCAAATACTTCAATTGGGCTACACCTCTTAAAAACGCTATTGCACACTAAAATACTTTTAAAATATGCAATCACTTTATGCTCATATAGCAGTGAAGAAATCGACTTGAAACTAGCAGTATAAATAGTAGCTTATTTTTGTAATCAACTTTAAAAGGTTTCGTCTACATTTACAAAAAATGAATAAAAATGAAGAGAACAACCCTATTAATTGTTACCCTTTTACTTGTATTTCAAGCAAATGCACAAACAACTATTTTTAACGATTTACTGCAAGAACACGTTACAAAAGACGGAGTTGTAGATTACAAAAATTTTGATAGTCAAAAATTAAAAAAGTACATTACTTATTTGGAAGATACTGCTCCAGATATTTCTTGGTCAGAGAACAAACAAAAAGCTTTCTGGATAAATGCCTACAACGCATATACTATATACTTAATTCTTCATGCTGTGCCTGCAGAAAAAATTACAAGTATTATGGACATTAAAAAAGAAGGAAAGACTGCATGGAAAATTCCTTTTGCCAAAGTTGGTGGCACAACCTATACATTAGACCATATAGAACACGAAATTTTACGGAAAACATTATTTGATCCAAGAATTCATGTAGGCGTAAATTGTGCTTCTAACTCTTGCCCTAAATTAGGAAACGTAGCTTTTACAGAAGAAAATATTGAAGTAACTTTAGAGCAGTTAATGAAAGATTTTATCAATAATCCAAATAGCAATAAGATTTCAACTAAAAAGATTCAAATCTCTTCAATTTTTGATTGGTTCCAAGAAGATTTCACTAAAAAAACTACTGTAATTGACTACTTAAATAAATACTCTGAAACTAAAATCAATTTAAATGCTAAAGTTTCGTATTTGAAATACGATTGGAGTTTGAATGGAAAATAAATTATTACCTTTCACCACTAAACACACAAAAACTAAAAATGTCTAAAACATATTACGATTCTGGAGATTTAAGAAAATTCGGAGAAATAACAGCGTGGAGCGAAGAATTGGGTACAAAGTTCTTTGATTATTACGGGAAAGTTTTTGAAGAGGGAGCTTTAACAGCTCGTGAAAAATCTTTAATTGCTTTGGCTGTTGCACATACAGAACAATGCCCATATTGTATAGATGCTTACACAAAAGACACTTTACAACGCGGCGTTACCAAAGAACAAATGATGGAAGCAATACACGTTGGTGCGGCTATTAAAAGTGGTGCAACCTTGGTTCACGGAGTTCAAATGATGAATAAAGTGAATAAGCTTGAGATGTAAATAGTAAACAGTATTCAGCAACAGTTCGCCGAAAAAGGTACCCAAACTAAAAACTGCTAATACTATTACTATTACTACTGAAAACTAAAAAAATACTGAAACAAGTTCAGCATGAAAAAATCATTAAAAGCTAGAAATAACGACATTGCAAATACAGCACGTCAAATGGAAATTCTTTCTAGTGGCATTTTCGCTACTGGAGAATTGCCAACGTTCGCTGCAAAAATTAAAGAAAGCAATCAGTTTCCTTTGCGTCCGAAGAAATTAGAAATCCTACAGATAAACTTAGGATATATGTGCAATCAAGTATGTTCTCATTGCCACGTAGATGCAGGTCCCGATCGTAAAGAAATCATGACCATAGAAACAATGGAACAGTGTTTGGAGGTCATTAAAAAAACCGAAGCACACACCTTAGACTTAACTGGTGGAGCTCCAGAAATGAATCCTAATTTTAGATGGTTTGTGGAGGAAGCTGCCAAAGCAGGAATTAAAGATTTTATTGTGCGTTCTAACTTAACCATTATTCGCGCAAATAAAAAATACCACGATTTACCAGAGTTCTTTAAAAAACACGGTGTTCATGTTGTTTCTTCAATGCCGCATTGGACGCGTGGAAAAACAGACAAGCAACGTGGCGACGGTGTTTTTGATAAATCTATTAAAGCTTTGCAAGAATTAAATGCTGTTGGTTATGGTTTAGAAGGTTCTGATTTAAAATTAGACTTGGTCTATAATCCATCGGGTGCTTTTTTACCTGGCGATCAGCAAGCACTGGAAAATGATTTCAAAAAAGCGTTAAAAAACGATTTTGATATTAATTTTCACAGTCTTTTTGCCATTACAAATTTACCAATTAGTCGTTTTTTAGACTATTTAATAGCCTCAGATAATTATGAAGACTATATGCATTCCTTATTAGATGCTTACAACCCTGCTGCCGTAGAAAATGTAATGTGTACAAACACCATCTCTATAAGTTGGGAAGGTTGGCTGTATGATTGCGATTTTAATCAAATGTTAAACCTACAGGTAGCGAGTAAAGTAAAACATATTTCTGACTATGATGAAGAACTATTACAAGACAGAGATATTATGATCAATCAACATTGTTATGGTTGCACCGCTGGAGCTGGAAGTAGCTGTCAAGGAGTTGTAACATAAAAAATGACAAGGGAGCATGCTTCCTTGCTAAAAAATAAAAACAAAAGACATGAGTTATTTAGAAACGACACATAATGTATACAAAGAAGCTGCATTAACGCCAGATGTTGGTCTGTGCTGCACTACCAACCCTATTTGGGAGTTACCAGGATTAAAAATCCCAAGAATTATGCAAGAAATGAACTATGGTTGTGGTTCTACAGTGCATGCAAGAGATTTAACCAACAACCCTAAAATGCTATATGTTGGTGTTGGTGGTGGAATGGAATTGTTGCAATTTGCTTATTTTAACAGAAATAAAGGAGGTGTCATTGGCTTGGATGTTGTGGACGAAATGTTAGAAGCTTCTCGCAAGAACTTTAAAATTGCCGAAGAACAAAACGATTGGTTTCAGAGTGATTTTGTTGATTTACGCAAAGGAGACGCGATGGATTTACCTGTGGAAGATAACTCTATAGACGTTGCTGCTCAAAATTGTTTATTCAATATTTTTAAATCTGACGATTTAAAAAAAGCAATTGAAGAAATGTATCGAGTACTAAAACCACATGGAAAACTAGTAATGAGTGATCCTACCTGTGAGCAACCCATGAACGACGAATTGAGAAATGATGCTCGTTTGCGTGCTTTGTGTTTGAGTGGAAGTTTGTCTATTGCCGATTATGTGAAAGCATTAACAGATGCCGGTTTTGGAACGATTGAAATTAGAGCGAGAAAACCTTATAGAATTTTAGACCCTAAAAATTACCCAACAGAAGAGTTAATCTACATAGAATCTATAGAAGTTGCTGCCATTAAAGATCCAATGCCTGCAGACGGACCTTGTATTTTTACAGGAAGAGCTGCCATTTATTATGGTGACGAGGATTATTTTGATGACGGATTAGGACACACATTGTTGAAAAATCAACCTTTGGCAATTTGCGATAAGACAACTGCCGCTTTGCAAGCTTTAGGAAGGGACGACATCTTCTTTTCTGAATCTACTTTTCATTATGACGGTGGTGGCTGTTGTTAAAAAAAGGAGCTTAAATATATGAGTAAAAATCTATTATTAGTATTTACTAGAAATCCAGCGTTAGGAAAAGTAAAAACACGTTTGGCAAAAACGGTAGGTGATAAAACGGCCTTAGAAATTTACACTTTTTTACTAGAGAAAACTAGAGACATTGCTGCTAAAGTAACCGCAGATAAAGCCGTATATTATTCTGTAAAAATTAGAGAAAATGACATTTGGGATGCAACTATTTTTCAAAAACACCAACAAGTTGGCGAAGATTTAGGTATTCGAATGTTGCATGCTTTTAAAAACGGATTTGAAACGGGTTACGAAAAGGTACTGATTATTGGGAGTGATTTGTATGACCTAACAGCAGACACTATCGCGAATGCATTTCTAGCACTAGATAAAAATGACCTTGTAATTGGGCCTGCAGAAGATGGTGGTTATTACTTATTAGGAATGAATTCACTTGAAGAAAAGGTCTTCAAAAATAAAGACTGGGGAACAGCAACGGTTAGAAAAGATACTTTAGAAGACTTAAAGGATAAAAAGGTATTTTTGCTAGCACCTTTAAATGATGTAGATGTTTTTGAAGACATTAAACACCATCCAGCGTTTCAAAAGTTTTTAAAATAAGAGCGATTCCTTGGAACACAGACAGCATAAATTCAGTAATAATGAAAAAACAACAATTACAAGAAACCATCGATTTTTTAAAATCAAACGGAATTATAAACCCTGAAATAGGGATTGTCTTAGGCACCGGTTTAGGAAAACTGATTGCTGAAGTTTCAATAGAAAAAGAGATTGCCTATTCAGACATTCCAAATTTTCCGGTGGCAACTGTAGAGTTTCATTCTGGAAAATTAATTTATGGTACTTTATCTGGTAAAAAAGTAGTGGTCATGGCGGGACGTTTTCACTTATACGAAGGCTACAATCCTTGGGAAGTTACCTACGGCATAAGAACCATGCACGGTTTAGGTATTAAAAATTTATTAATTTCTAACGCAGCAGGCGCTATAAATCTCAAGTATAAAAAAGGAGATTTAATGTTGATTGAAGACCATATTAATTTACAAGGAAGCTCTCCTTTAGCTTTTCAAGGAGCAAATGATTTTGGTCCTATTTTTGCTGACATGCTCGCACCATACTCAGCAGTATTAAATACTAAAATTAGTACCATAGCAAAGGCGCAAGGTATTTTATTGCACCAAGGAACGTACACCAGTGTTTTAGGACCGCAATTAGAAACCAGAGCAGAATATAGAATGTTACAAATTTTAGAAACAGATGCTGTGGGTATGAGTACTGTGCCTGAAGTAATTGTTGCAAAACAATTAAATCTGCCGTGTGCTGCTATTTCTGTATTGACAGATGAATGCGATCCAAAAAACTTACAACCGGTAGCTATTTCAGAAATTATTGCCATTGCAGGAAAAGCAGAACCTAAAATGATTGCCCTGTTTAAAGAATTGATTCAGATGCTTTAAAAATACGGATGCACAAATACCTCGACATTATAAAAAACTCTTATTCCAATTATTGGAATTACCTAAAACAGTCTGTATTTATGGAACTGAATTGGGATAATTATTTCTACGGGTTAATTTTAATTTCTTTAGTGGTTTGGGGGCTAGAAACCATTTTTCCTTGGCGTAAAAATCAATCTTTATTTAGAAAGGATTTTTGGCTAGACACGTTTTACATGTTTTTCAATTTCTTTTTATTAAACTTACTTGTTTTGATAGCCTTGTCTAATGCTACAGCGGTTATTTTTAATGATATTTTGGGAATTATAGGACTTTCGATTGCTAACTTTCAACTGTTAGAAATTAATACATTGCCCTTCTTTGCAAGGATATTTGTATTTTTTATTGTGGTAGATTTTGTACAATGGTGGACGCACAGATTGTTGCATCGATTTGAATTTCTTTGGAACTTTCACAAAGTACACCATTCTGTAAAACAAATGGGGTTTGCTGCGCATCTACGCTATCATTGGATGGAGCCTGTAGTTTACAATTCTTTAAGATACATACCGTTGGCAATTATTGGCGGTTTTTCTGCACAAGATGTTGCGTTTGTCCATTTTTTTAGCATTGCCATTGGCCACTTGAACCACGCCAATATTAATTTGAATTATGGTTGGCTAAAATATATTTTAAACAATCCTAAAATGCATATTTGGCACCACTCTAAAGAATTGCCAGCAGAAAGAAAATTTGGAGTAAACTTTGGTTTAACCTTAAGTATTTGGGATTATATTTTTAAAACCAACTACATTCCTCATTCGGGTAGAGATATAGAAATAGGGTTTGAAGGGGATGAACATTTTCCAAAAGGATTTATAGCCCAAGAGTTATACCCTTTCAATAAAACGTAAATTACTTGTTTCGTCCTTTTTCATTCGGGTACAAATCGGGTAGATTATCACTTTGATAAAAGGCTTTGGTATCTATATTTATGCCAGTAACCTTCCCTTTGAAAGCCGCTCCTGTATCAATGTTCCAGATATTAAACGCATTCATAGGTTCGGTCTCTCCAAAATTAGTAGTTGGTGTGTGTCCAATATAAATTTCGCTATAATGCTGTAATCTTTTTGGAAAATGAATCGCATCTTTATCCATGTTCTTGTCCATTGCCAATGCAAGTTCCCATAAAGTTCTATCGAAGTAAAAGTTTTCTTTAAAAATTTCTTTATCAACCCCATGGACCGAAGTAAAACCTGCATGTAAGAACAATCTATTCTCGCTATCTAAATGATATAATGGCATGTTTTCTATAAAGCTTAAGTGCTTCTTTTTCTCTTCTTCAGAATAGCCATCATAGCTTTCCATGGTTTCTTTACCGCCGTGCAGATACCATAAAGGCTTTACAATTGCTGTCTTTAGCCAATTTTGACACCAAACATCATGATTTCCTTTGATGCAAATACAATTCGTTTTTTCTGAAAGCGCTATTAAAAATTGAATTACCTGTGCAGACTCACTCCAACCATCTACGTAGTCTCCCACAAAAATTAAGGTATCTTCTTCTTTTACCTCTAACTGATTTAAAACTTGAAGTAATGCTTTTAAACCACCATGAATATCACCAATTGCAAATGTTCTTTTCATCATAAAATCTCACTAAAAATATTGTCCTAACCCAAAAACCAAACCACCGTTGGCATTATTTTGTCCGTCATAAATTTTAAAACCATAATCGATTCTAAAAGTTGCATTTTAGATCTTTTTACTAAAATAGCATCTAAAGGAATTCCTGCTTTTGAAAAAAGCACTTTCTCTAAGTAGTCCTTTTTTATTTTTTTAGCACCTACAATTTCAAATGAAGAAATCTGAGATACTTGCGCATACTGAAATTGGAGCAACAGTAAAAAAAAACAGTAAAAGAAGGTAATTCTTAAGACACATTATTCTGCTATAAAAGATTTTTGAATGGTAAAATTAATCCAATTATCAGCGCTTAAGCCGTATACATAAAACTTATACGTGTCATCTAAAACTAGATCTGGGGGCGTTTCTGTATGGATTTTATCAGTTATATTTGCTTCGTCATAATATTGAAATATGTTTTCGGTAGTAAAGGTTCCTGACAGAAAAACATCGTCATTTTGTGTGAATATCTGCAAGTAAGAAGTACTTTCCCCAGAACTAATATCTGACCAGGTAAAGACGGGTTTTAAAACTTCTGGGTACGTAGGCTCAATCTCTGCAGACCAAACAGTGGTTCTGGTTAAATTTTTTGTTTTTATAGGGGCTGATATGTGCAGTTTCCCTTCTGCAATATACGTTACCAAACACCAAACGGCATCTGAAGAAGCATTCGAAAAACGTCTAAATTCTCCACCAAACTGTGCAGCATCTAACAAGTCTCTTCTTTTATAATTTGCGAAATCTGTTTGATCTACCGCCGAATTTTCAGTTTCATAATAACGGTACTCAAAGGCACCTTCTATAGGATGAAAATAAATATACGTTGTCTCTTTATTCCCGTTTGCATTTCCTGCAAAAGCCAACAGCGTATCTCTTTCTTTTTCAGAATTTACAGCTACATATTCTTCTAGGTTTCTTGGAATAAACTGCTCTTCTATAATTATATTTACCCAATTATCTTTATCAACACCCATCATTGTAAAGTTATAAACTTCATCTTCTACTAAGTTTTTTGGTATTGCTGTATTAATATTTAACGTAACATTTGTTTCATCATAGTACTGAAAGAAGGTGTCTTCAGTATAGGTTCCTGAGATAAAATCTTCTTCTTCATCTGAAATTACTTGAAAATAAATAACGCTTTCATTTCTTGCGCCGTCTTCCCAGGTAAAATTAGGTTCTATAATTGTCTTATAGTTAACGGAAACGTCATTTGAATATGCCGTAGATTTAGACGTGTTTTTTAATTTTATAGGTTCAGAAATTCGCAATACTCCTTTGAATACATAAGTAACCAAACACCAACTTTCTGAACTTCCTAAGCGAGAAAAACGCTCTAATTTACCATTAAAAACGGCTTCACTATCTAGGCTTTGTCTTCGATAGTTTGCAAAAACAGTTTCATCTAAAGTAGCAGCTGTTAATTCATAATACCGAATATCTGAGGCACCTTCTTCTGGGTAATAAAAAACAGAAACTAAACTGGTATTTGACTTTGCATTTGCTGCACACGCAAAAATTGCTTTTTCTTCTACATTTCCATTTTCATCTATATATTCTTGGAGGTTTCTAGGTATAGAGATATCTGAATCTTGTGAACATCCAAAAAAGGAAACACATATAAAAAGCAATATTATTTTTTTAAAGTCCATATAATTTTCTAATTAATTCTTCTGCTGGTTTGTTTTGTGGCGTAAATCTATTGTTTTTTTCCCCACCAACCTTATCATGGTTATGAAACCATTTCCAAATAAAACCGCCCGCGAACCAATCTTCTTTCCAAAATTGATTGTGAATTGCTTGCAAAGCATTTGCTTGTGCTTCTAAATTTACAGCACCTTCAACTCTTTCAGTATCCCATGGTTTTTTTCCATTAAAATCTACACTTCTATAGCCAAATTCTGTAAAAATAACTGGTTTTTTAAATTGTTTCTGAACTTTTAAAATTGCTACTTTGTGTCCTTTCCATCCCAATTCATATTCTGCAATTGTAGGTGATTTCTTATCACCCAAAGGGAAATAAGCATCGATACCTATAAAATCTAAATCTTTCCAAAATACAACACGCTTAAACTCGTCCCAATTTGCGGCATAGGTTAACTTTCCTTTATAAACCTTTCTAATTTCTTGAATTAGTTTTTGCCAATACGCGGGTCTATTTGCAACAAATTCCTCTAATTCTGTACCAATACAAAAAATTGCTACATTTAAATCTTCCGCAGCTCTTGCGTAGGTTAAAATAAACTGACTGTAAGAAGCTTCTAAAATTTTCCAATCTTCTTCCGAATTCATTTTTATATCACCTGTAAAGGCCCCTCGCCAAACCCAAATATGTGGTTTTACCATTATCTGTACCTTCTCTTTTTGAAAACGTTTCGCATACTGTAACAGTCCGTTTTTAGTCTCTCCAAACCACTGCCTATCCGTATTATGTATTATCGTTGGCACTGACAGGTCTTTTATAAAACCATAAGGCATTAGGGCAACATAATTACTTTGTGTCTTTAACACAGGGTTTATATGTTGGTTGCTAATAGAATCTCTGGATGCTACAAAACTAAGACCATTTATTTTTTTAGCCTGCTTGTTATGCGAACAACATAAAAAAGATAGCGCTAAAAAAAGGAGTTTATATATTTTCATAAATCTCCATAAAAATACTTCTTTTTGTTAAAATAACACTCTTAAACCAATATTAAAACTCTGGCCCAACCCGGTATTACTTCCCCTTACAAACTTACTGTATAAAACCTCTAAATTTAACAACTCTGTTAATTGATATTTTCCACCAAACCCAAAGGCTGTATAGTCTTGCGTAAAACCTCCAAAGCGCTGTACATGTTGTATAAAACCTAAAACAGTAGATGAATCTGAAGGAAAATAACTCATAAAAACTCCAGGTGCTAATAAGAATGTTTTGTTTGCAAAACTTGTTTCTTCTCCGAAGTTATATTCCGTATTCAACGCTGTGAAAAGTTGCCAATTTCCAAAAGGCAGTCTATAGTCATAAAAAATCTATTTTGAAATATGTACGCTGTTTGATCTAAAAACACCCCGTTCTCTGTCTCATTTTCAATTAAAGGAATATGAAAAGCAGATTGAATGGAGAAATTACCAATACTTTCTATCGGTTGAAGTTTAATGGCTGGTGCAAAAGAAGAAAGTCCATTTCTTGCAGCACCATCATTTTCAAAATTAAAAACAGAAGTGGTACTTCTACCTCCAATATTATTAGACCTATATTCTATGAGCACAAACATTAATACGATTGTTCTCTGAAAACCCCGTAAAAATCTCTAAGGTAGATGTAAAGTAATTCTCTCTTGCTTTGTCTGTTTTCACAGCATTAAAAGTAGCTTTTGTCTCTGTATATAGGTTGTTAAAAATTTTAAAACTCCACTGTTCTTTCTCTAATAACTTAGACGGTGTGTAAGTTTGAATGTTACTTTTAGCTGTATTGTCTTCCTGTGTAGCAGAATTAAAACCAAAAATTAAGAATGTTGCTAAAATTTTTTTGATAGTTGGATGAGTTCGTATTGTTTCATTTTTTTAATTATGTACAAATTATAGCACAGCACTTACAAAGTTAGACTACAAATCTTTATTTATAATCATTCTAAATTTAAATGA
>JBLHIE010000012.1:0-32344 GCA_047614925.1 Arenicella sp. | reverse complement strand
TAGCCGAAGATGAAAAAATAAAATTTGTAGTACCAATCTCTAATTGAGTAATTAATATATTAATTAAAGAAACCAGATTATTTTGATAGTATAAAAGTGGTTTCGCAACAGATTCACCGACTGCTTTGTATGCTGCAAAATGAATGGTAGCTTCAATATCTTTGTTCTCTTTTAAAATATTTCTTACCGTATGAATCTCTTTTAAATCACAGTCATAAAATGTTGGTTTTACGCCTGTAATTTTTTGAATATTTGATATGGTTTCTTTATTTGAATTTGATAAATCATCAATAATAAGTACTTCAAAATTATTTTCGATTAATTCTACAACTGTATGAGAACCAATATAACCACAGCCTCCTGTTACCAATATTTTTTTCTTCATTTTAAGCAAAATAAATATAAATTAATACTACAATTAACGATATAGTCAACCCCGTAATATTTACATATTTCCAAGGTGAAATATTAACTTGTTTTGTATACTTTTGAGTATACGGGATTTTTCTTGGTTTTATTTTTCCAATGATCAACATAATTAAAATGTTTAAAACAAACAAAATTGCCATAACATCTAAAAAATGTGGATATGCTTCCGCTTTAATAAAAGCTAATTCTGAAGCTTCAGTTATTCCTTTAAATTTAGCCTTTTCAAGTGCTGAGTTTATAAAATAGGGTTGTAGAAAAAATTGACTTAAAATATACAAAACACAACCTGATAACAGACCAACTTTAGCTGCTATAGCAGGTACTCTTTTAGTCGTAAATCCTACTACAATAATGGTTAAAATAGGAATGCTGTAAATACCATTTATTTCCTGCAAGTAATCAAACAAACTACCAGCATTTGATATAAGTGGGGCAATACACATTGCAGCTATTGCCAAAATAACACCAAATGTTTTACCATATTTTACTACCTTTTTTTCATCTGCTTCTTTATTGATATGTTGTTTGTAAACATCTAAACCAAATAAGGTAACTGAACTATTTAAAACACTATTGAAAGAACTTAAGATAGCACCAAATAATACCGCAGCAAAGAATCCAACCCATTCTTTGGGGAGTACTTTTTTTACTAACATTGGATATGCACTATCTGCAGTTTCTAAATTGCCTTCAAAAATATGATAGGCTATTAAACCAGGCAATACCACTATTATGGGTCCTAAAATTTTAATAAATGAAGCTAATAACAAACCTTTCTGACCTTCTTTTAAATCTTTTGCACCCAATGCTCTTTGAATAATTTGCTGATTTGTACCCCAATAAAATAATTGCACCAACATCATTCCTGTAAATATGGTGTAAAATGGAACAGGATCTGTTGCGCTACCCATAGATTTAAATTTCTCTGGATTTTCTGCTACCAAAACATTTAATCCTTCAAATAAATTACCATCACCAATTAGTAGTAACCCAAAGAAAGGTATTAATATGCCTCCAATTAACAAACCTATTGCGTTTATTGAATCTGATACTACAACTGCTTTTAACCCTCCAAAAACTGCATAAATTGAGCCGATAATACCAATACCCCAAACACAAATCCAAATAGATTGGGTGTGCGTAACTCCTAATAAAGTAGGGATGTCAAACATACCGCTAATAGCTAAAGAACCAGAATACAAAATGACCGGTAATAAAACAACCACATAGCCAGTTAGAAATAATATTGATGTTAACGTTTTTGTTGTAATATCAAATCTTTTTTCTAAAAAACCGGGTACTGTTGTCAATCCACTTTTTAAATATTTTGGAAGTAAATAAATAGCGGTAACCACCATAGCAATAGCAGCTAATGTTTCCCAAACCATTACTGACAATCCACTTGTATAAGCAGAACCATTTAGGCCAACTATTTGTTCTGTAGATAAATTAGTAAGTAATAATGAACCAGCAATGACACCAGCAGTTAAACTTCTGCCTCCTAAAAAATAGCCATCTGATGAATCTTCTGCTGTTTTTCTTGTGACTAAGTATGAAATTACTGCGACTAAAACTGTAAATCCTATAAATGTTAGTATTTGCATAAATATTTTTTTAAAATCATAAAAACTAAAATGAGTTTATTGTTATTTTGGATAAAGAAGGTGGTTCTAAAATTACCTCCGTTTAATTTGAGTTACTATTTTTTATATTACTACTGATAATTATACCTCGGTTCACAAACGATTCAACTTTCATGGTAACCTCTTTGAATTCATTTCTAAAAACAGCCAAATTAATAGATGTTTTATCTATTGATTTATTTAAAATATATAAAATTAGTTATCCAGTTTCTTCGTCTTTTGCTCCAAAACCATACATATATATATATATATATGTTCATCTGTATAATCTACATGCACATACTGTTTGTTTTGTGCAGCAGAAAATATGGTGAATATCTTTGCTATAGGGTTTAGTGATATCAACTCCGTGCCCTCAGCATTCGCTTCAATAACCCTTGTGTTTTTATCGCCAATATTTAAATTCCAATAACAGGCTTGGTACACATCATTTTTAAACATTTCTATCAAAAAATCAGATGCTACTAGGGCATGATCAAACTTTGTACCGTCTTTAATTCCACCTAAACCCCATTCATTAAATCCAACTTTGATGTTTTTTATTGTCTTTTTGCATTTCTTCTTTAAAACGACGAATAAGTGTTGTTAATTTACTATTATAGATAGGTAGTTCATTACGCCACTCTTCCATAGTAAAGCCAGATTTAAGACCCCAAACATTCCCCCATTTTTCATGAAATTCCATGACATCAATACTTTTTGATGCTTTTGCTACATCAATAGATTCTTGAAATCTATTTTTCTTATAAGGTCCCATTTTCCAATCGCCAACAATTTTAATATTAGGGTCTACACTTTTTAATACATCGGCATACATATCTATATATTCCGGATATTTTAATGCAGAAAACCCCTTTGCATAGCCTTCATTACCTATATACCAGAATTTAACATTATACTGTTTTTCTTTACAATATGTAAGTAAACGTTTTGCATCATCAAGAGACCTTTCATGCATATTAAATTCTTTTCCAGACCTAATATTAACCGCTACCATAAGTTCCGAATTTACTTTTCTACAAAATGCGATATATTCATCTAGATCCTTGTAATTATATCCTGCTTTCTTTTCACCATCATAATCAGGATCCCAACTATCATTCTTAAAAGGAACACCATTTAAATCATCCCAATAATAATAATAATAATAATACTGTACAACCGTTCCTCCAGGCCATCTTATAGTAGCTTTTTTACTTTCTTTCATCCATTCTTGAATTCTTATATCTTTATATAAGGAATCATTCTCAAAAGCATAAACAAAATGTGAACCTGTAAGATATTTTGAAATCGTCCGTTGGGTTTCAGAAGCGTTAACCATGACTAATGGAATTGAATCCAAAAAATCAGCTTTATTTTTAAGAAATTTAGCTTCAGGCTCTTCTTGCGAAAATAGCAGGGTTGCTGTTAATGTAAAAATTAAGAATATGTAGTTGTTTTTCATTTTTTTGATTTAAGCGGTGAAATTTATTATTAGTTAGTCACATTATAAATATCGTTTTTCAATCAAAATACGAATGCCTAATTTAATTGAGGATGGAAAATATTAGTACGCTTATAAATGATTTAAATGCTCATTTTATATTATTTAACAAAAATATTCAAATTAATAAATTCAAATAGGGTGTATTTCGTCATAATACAGGGGTAATTAATCCAAATGCATATCCAAATTATGCAAATAAGCTGTTTTGTACAGATAAAAACTTATTCAAATATCCTCTATTTACTGTTCAAATACGTTTCTTGTTTGAAAGCAAAAATATCAGAATGTGTTCTAGCTCCTTTTATTTTTAATTCCATTTCTTTAACAATCTCAGGGTATTCTTTGGCTATGTTATTTTCCTCTTTTATATCTTTTGATAAATCATAGAGTTCTAATGACGCATCGGGCTGTTCTAATACATTATATTTAACAGCTTTCCAGTTACCTTTGCGCACCGCTTGTCTACCCCCTTTTTCATGAAATTCCCAATACAAATAGTCATGTTTTTCTTGCTCTTCTTTATTGTTTTGAAGGGTGGGCAAGAATGATACACCATCAATATTGTTAGGAATATCGGCATCTACAATATTGCTAAATGTTGGAAAAACATCCCAAAAAGCTGAAATATGATCTGTCTTCTTATTTGGCTTAATTTTTCCTAGCCAGCATACTAACATTGGGACGCGAATACCTCCTTCATATAAGTCTCGTTTATAGCCTTTAAGGTTTCAATTACTATTAAAATAATCTGGATCTGCACCCCCCCTCTTGGTGTGGTCCGTTATCTGAAATGAAAATAATTATGGTGTTTTTTTCTAATCCTAATACTTTTACTTTATCCATAATTTCTCCTACCTGTTGGTCTAAAATAGAAATCATATCGAAGAAATAAACTAAATTTGACTGAACTTAAAATTTCGAATAAAACTAGTTCAAAGTATTTTTTTCATTCTAAACGGCTAAAAAAATCTTTTGAACCATAGTAATTAAACAAAAAAAAGTAAACCTATATCAGTATAATACAAAATCCGATTTTCCTAAAATTTTAATTTTTCTGAATTAACTCAATTGCCTTTTCAGCAAAACGTTCACCTAAAATTTTATAACCTTCTTTGGTTAAATGTAAATCGTTTGTAACTTCTTTTCCGTTATTATCTATACCCGTATTTAAATCGTCTGTGTTTATCCAAGCAAATTTTGGGTTTGATTCTCCAACCTTTACCTGAATATCTCTAATTTTAGTCCAATGAAGCCACTTTTCATTTTGCATATCAAAATCACTTAACCGTCCAATAACCATATAGATATTCTCTTGTTTTAAATCCTCTTGCAACTGTTTGTAAACGCCCATTAAACTTTCTTCATAAACGGATGAAAATTTCATTCTTGCATCTCTTTCGCCTTGCATCCAAATAAAAGTAACCGTTTCTATATTTTTATTTTTTATAGAATCAAAAACTTTTTTTATCAAAATATTATATAATTCTCCTGTTTTTATAGCTTTTTCTTCATAAGGAGATCTCCATTCTTTATACCATTCAGAAATTGGCTGACTTCCTTTTGCATCTTTCACAACCACTAAATTTTCTTTCCCATATTTGCTTTCTAATGCAGGGATAAAAGAAATATCAGGACTTAGTCTTGCCATATTTGATTGACCAGAAAGTATAAATAAATGCTTTCCTTCCTGAGATTTACAAGAAGTTGAAAAAAATAAAATGAAGAAAATTGTGCAATAAATTAGTGTTCTAAAGTTCATTATTTTTTAATTATCTGGTTCATATCTTTCTTCAATTTACTTTTTATTATTTGATATTTTTTGTCATCCGCTAAATTAATCCATTCATAAGAATCATTTTGATGATTGTATAATTCTTCTTGACCATTATTATATCGTATGTACCTCCAGTTTTTTGTTCTGTAAGAGAAATTCTGTTTTTCTGTTGGTATTTGAATTCCGTAATTACCAACAACTGTTAAGGCGCCATTTGGCCCTTTCCATTTATGCGGTTTATTTTTTAGGAATGGCTTCAAAGAAAATCCGCCTAAATTTCCTGCGTTTTCATTCTTTTTATGATTTCCTTTTAAATCGCACAAATCAATTAGTGTTGGATACAAGTCAATTAGAGAAACAGGTTGATCAACTTTTACACCTGATTTAGTTTCAGGAGTTTTAATAATCATTGGTATTCTAGCACTTTCTTCCCAAGGTGAATTTTTAAAGAGGTAGTCTTTTTCTCCCATTTGCCAACCATGATCACTAGTGAAAATTACAATTGTATTATCCTTAAATTTACTGTTTTCTAAACCCTCTAATAATCTACCAACTTGTTCATCTACAAAAGCAACACAAGCCAAATAGGCTTGTAAAAAATGTTTCATGGCAAGTTCTCTATCGCCATCATAAGAAGCTAAAAGAGTTTTGTAATATCTTGCTCCTTTTTGGTTGCTATCAAAATTATCTTTCCAATGCGTATCGTTTGTATCCTCTTTTCTCCAAGCATCTAACTGAATATTTTCTAATGGAAACATATCAAAATACTTATCTGGAGCGTGCAAAGGTGTGTGTGGTCTTACAAAACCAATGCCCATGAAAAACGGTTTTTGTATTTCTCTTTTCTCTAGATTATCCATTTTTTCTAAAGCCCATTTTACATGCAACTCATCTTGCAATAAATCTCTATCTTCATCATTCACATACCGCATGGGTTCATTGTCCCATCCATAAACAAAGCCCTTTTCATTTTTCTTTCCTGAAGAATAACCAACATCAGATAATCGTCCAAAAGAACCATCCACTTGACCAATTTGAGCAAAAGGTTCAGGAACTGTTGGTAAGGCTTTTTTATCTTTTCCATCAAAATAAAAAGGACCGTAATTATTCTTTAAAGACATGCCCCATTCATCCCAATCTTCATTCATGTTTCCATGCGTAATTTTTCCTGTACCCAAAGTGATGTATCCATTTTCTTTAAAAAGACGCATGATGGTTTTGTTGTTTTTAAGAACGGACTGTTTTTTTAAATCTGTCCAGCCATAATCTTTAGAATTATGTGGATAAACACCAGTAATCATGCTATTTCTTGATGGCGAGCAAACTGGCACATTAGATTGGGCATTTACAAATTGAACTCCAGATTTTGCTAGTTTATCTATATTTGGTGTTTTAGCTTGTGGATGCCCCCCAAAAACACCTTGATAATCATTTAAATCATCACAAATAATAAAAAGAACATTTGGCTTATTTACAGACTCTTGACTTTGTATTTTATTTAAAAGGAAACAGCATAAAATAGCAATAATAAAAATCTTTTTATTTTTCATCTTTTACTACTTTATTTTTGATATTGTGAATGTATAGGATAAATTTTTAGCTTTAATTCTATACTTTTTAAGTGGCATAGAACCCCAACTATTATCACCACCAACACCCATTTGAGCATCATCTATATTGATGTTTATAAAATCCCTTTTTGTAATATCTGTGGTGTGTCTTTGTTGTTTTTTATCACCAGCATCAAAATCTTTATTGTATTGATGATGTGCATTAAAGCCAAAATAATTTGGTGCTGTAATTTTAATTCCTTCACCATTATTATTGGTAAAAGTAGCCCATCTATTTTCGGTTTTGTACCCATTTTCTTGCGGTCTTATATATGGGAAATACAATTCTGATACTTTCGCTTTATAAAGTCCAACCAAAGCTGAGCTATTTCTATCTTGATAATTTTCAAAAGGACCTCTACCAAACCAATTTACAGTATCATATTCTTTTTTGATGATAAAATTGTTTCCAAACCTTGGTAAAACTGGTAATTTAGAATTTAGATTATCAAGAATCGTCTCAACAATTATTTCTCCATTTTTATGAAATGTGTAGTTTAAAGTTGCGGTTGATTTTTTCGTTTTTCCTAAATTATATTTTACAGTAACTAATAGATTATTATCCTTTGTGATTTCTGATATCGAAATTAATTCTTGATTATTTGATGCACTTTTCCAAACTCCTAATTTCATTGGCATTTTAAACCCAAAATCATTATCTGTAGTTGCTCTCCAAAAATTAGGTTTTATTCCTTCCACAATCATATTTCCATGACCAAAATCTAAAGAAGAAATTACTCCTGTTTTTAGATCAAATTCGGCTTTTACGTTTTCATTAGAAATGCTTAAAAGAGCATCATTTTTTGCTATTTTAAATGCTGAAACTTCATTTACCAAAATTGGTTCAAATTTTCCTTTTTGAAGTTGAAATTGTTCATAAGCCACAATATGTGCTTTAGGAATTAATGCTTGTTTTTCTTTCGATTTTGCATAGAGGTTTAAATGATAATCACTTAAATTATTTTCTAATTTTGGAATTTCAATAATAACTGTTTTAGATTGATATGAATCTAAATTTAAGTCTTCTAAATTACCATTTTCAACCTCAACTCCATTTTCTAAAAGTGTCCAAGAAAAATCAAACTCTTTTAAATTTGTAAAATCATACATATTTTTGATTTCAATTTTTCCTTTGGATGCATCAACATTTTTAAACTTTATGTATTGATAAACCTTTTTTGCTTCAAACAACGCAGGATGTGCAGTTCTATCTGGATTTACAACACCATTTAAACAAAAATTATTATCGTTTTGCAATTCAAATCCACCCAAATCTCCTCCATAAGCCCAAAAATCTTCGCCTAATTCCGTTTTAGATAAAATTCCTTGATCTACCCAATCCCAAATAAAACCACCTTGCATTATTGGGTTTGCTTCTATCAAATTCCAATAATCCTGTAAATTACCCAAACTATTTCCCATAGCATGTGCATATTCACACTGAATTAATGGTTTTTTTCCATCTTCTTTTACATACTTTTCCATCCGCTCCATTTTCCAATACATAGGTGCCTCAATATCCGAATTTTCATAACCAACTGCACCTTCATATTGCACAAGTCTGGTTTTATCATTTTCCTTTAACCATTTGTAAGTTGTGTAGAAATTTTCTCCATTTCCTGCTTCATTTCCTAAGGACCAAAAAACAATACTTGGGTAATTCTTATCACGCTCAAACATTCTAATCGTTCTGTCTAAATGTGCTTCTTTCCATTCTGGTTGATAAGCAGGGTGATTTTCTTTTTTCTCTGGTTTTTTAATAATATCCTGAGTTACGCCCATTCCATGGGTTTCTATATTTGCTTCATCCACCACATAAAAACCATATTTATCTGTTAATCTATAGAAATAAGGATTTTTTGGATAATGACTGCAACGAATCGCATTGATGTTATTCTGCTTCATGATTTCCAAATCTTTTATCGTCAATTCTTCCGAAATAACGTGTCCATTTGTATCATCATGGTCATGCAGATTAACTCCTTTTATCAAAATAGGTTTTCCATTTACCAAAACTTGACTATTTTGTGTTTTAATATTTCTAAAACCAACTTTTACTGCTGTAGCTTCTCCATTAACAGAAATTAATAAAGTATATAAATTTGGTTTTTCTGCATTCCAAGTTTTTATATTTGAAATTATTTTATCAAAAATAATAGCATTACCTCCAGATGCTAAAACACTATTTTTAGTTTCTGAAAAAACTTCTTTTTCGCCATCTAATAATTTTATATTGATCTTCTTTTCAGTTTCTGCCTCCGTATTATTTTCAATGTCTAAAGTCAAATTAAAAACTCCATCTTTATAATTATTTTTTAAATCTGCAACTACCGTAAAATCTTTTAATTTGATTTTTTCAGATGCAAACACATACACATCTCTTTCTATTCCCGATAACCTCCAAAAATCTTGATCCTCCATATAACTTGCATCAGACCAACGAAATACTTGAACAGAAATGCTGTTTTTACCTGTTTTTGCTTGGTTAGAAATATTAAATTCTGCGGCTGTTTTACTTCCTTCATTATAACCCACAAATTCTCCGTTTACCCAAATATACATGGCACCACTTACACCTGCAAAATGAAGATAAATATCTTTTTCACTCCAGTTTTCTGGAAGTTCAAATTCCCTTTTATAACTTCCATTGTTATTTATATTATGAGGAATAAAAGGAGGATTTGGAGGAAACATATATTTAATATTCGTATACACAGGAATTCCAAATCCTTTCATTTCCCAGTTTGATGGAACTTCAATTTTACCCCAACCATCAATATTAAAATCTTCTTTATAAAAATCTTTTGGTCTTGCATTTACACTATCTGCATAGTAAAAATTCCAAGTTCCGTTTAACGATTTATAAAGCGATGAATTTTCCCAACTTTCATTTTTTAGGGCTGAACCTTCATCCGTATACTTATAAAAAGAAGCTGTAGGTTTTTCTCTGTTAATTTGAAAAATTTCTGAATTTTCCCATTCAGGATTTTCCCATTTTTCTGCTATATAAATCGGTTTTTCAGTCATTTTTTCTTGGCATGATGAGATACTTACTATAAAAAGCAATATTATAATATGGTTTATTTTCATCGTAGTAAATTTTAACATACTTCGTTTTTATTTAATTAATGTATTTAATCGAAGCCAAGCTTCGCATTGGTTAGTCCAAAATTGACTTGTTCCTTCCTTTCCTAATCCAAAACCATGACCACCATTTTGATAGACATGCAGTTCAGCAGGGACTTTATGTTGTTTTAAAGCCAGTAAATATTGAATACTATTTTCAACGACAACGCCTTTGTCATCAACAGCATGAGCTATAAAAGTAGGTGGTGTTTCAGTATTGACTTGTTTTTCATTCGAAAACTTGTTTTTTATTTCTTCTGATGGATTTTTGCCAAGCAGTCGATTTCTTGAACCTTTGTGGACAATATCATCCATCATAGAAATTACTGGATATATTAATAGTGAAAAGTTAGGCTTTGCACTTGAACTGTCTAAAACTTTGTAAACTTCATCTTTGTAATGTGTTGATAAAGTAGCTGCCAAATGGCCTCCTGCAGAAAAACCAATAACGCCAATTTTATCAGCTTTTAATTGCCATTTTTCAGCATTTCTTCTAATGTGTCTTATAGCTTCTTGTGCATCTTGCAAAGGGCCAATCGATTTATCTTCCATAATGACATCACTTGGCAATCTGTACTTTAAAACAAAAGCAGTAATACCAAATGTATTGAGCCATGCTGCGACTTTATAGCCTTCTTTAGAAATGGCTACATATGCATAACCACCTCCTGGGAAAATAACTACAGAAGTGCCGTTTGGGTTTTGGGGTTTAAAAACCGTAAGTGTAGGTTCGGTTACCTTACTTATTCTGTCTAGTTTGATGTCATGAATCTCTTTGTAATCAGCGGCATCAATGGTACCAGGAGCACCTAAATCCCATAGTATTATTTCTGTATTTTGAGCTTTCATAGTTCCTTGTAAACTCATTAAAATTAGCATTACTATTATATTTATTTTTGGTTTCATTATGTTACTTGCTTTATATTGCCCTATTCACTCACTTATTTTGCGCATTGCTGTACTATTTATAAACAGGTTCTGTGAGAGTAATTTCTAATACAGTCGTTGCTGGATTTAATGTGTAATCCATACCGCTAATGCTAACCGTATTGTTTCTATTTTTAGTCCATTTTAATTCTTTTCCGTCATAAAGGTTGATTATTTTAGCTACATTTTTCTCGCCGATTGATTGCGTGGTAAACTCACCTGAATTCCAGTTTCGATACCCTTCATAAATATGGCAATAGATTTTGTTGTCTTTAAACGTAAAACCATATTCACCAAAAGCAGGTTGCCACGGACCGCCTCTAGTGTTGTAAATACCTTCACCTACTTTATCTAACCAATCACCCATTTTTAACAAAACATCTTGTTGGTTCTGTGAAATTACACCTTCTCCATCTGGTGCTACATTTAAAAGTAAATTAATATTTCGAACGGCACAATTAGATAAATACACAACAACTTCTTCAAAACTGTACACCGGACGGTTAGGTTTGTAACCCCAACCTCCTTTTTGAAGACTGATGCATTTTTCGCCATAATGCTCATCTCTAATATTTCCAGAAATTGAAGATCCGCCTTCTTCGGCATGTACATCTCCAACCCAACCAAAACGTTCGTTTACAATCATTTCTGGTTGGTATTCTCGCACCAAGCCCATTATTCCTAAAGGTTTCCCTGTATTTTTTTCTTTGGTAATGTATTTTTCATTGACAGGCCATTCATTATTTGTATTTTGGTATTTTCCTGAATCCCAAAACGTTCTTTCTAATTCTGGGTTTACCGTTTGACTTAACCAGCCACCATCCCAAAACATATACTCTATCTTACCATAATCTTTTAAAATGGTAGTAACTTGTTCATAAACTTCTTCTTTCATTGCTTGCGCATCTTCTTTGTGCCAAGAAGCCGTTTTGTAACCCCAAACATTTGGTTTTGCATCATTTCCGTACACGTCATAATAGCCTGGATACCTCCAACTCATCGGCGAATAATAAAGCCCTACATGAAGACCAGAAGCTCTCACTGCATCTGTATATTCTTTTATAAAATCTCTTCCTAAATCTTTAACACTAGTCCAGCTACTCGGATGTTTGCTATCAAAAAGGGAAAAACCATCATGATGTCTAGAGGTTAGAGCCATATATTTCATTCCTGCTTTTTTGGCTAAATGTACCCATTGCGTGGCATCAAATTTAGCTGCTGTAAACCCCTTTTTTTTATCTCTAGCTCTTCTTTGATAATATTCAAACCCCCATGCCTCTTGGTGTCTCACCCATTCGCTTCCTTCATCCATAGCCGCATAAACTCCCCAATGGATAAACATGCCAAAGCGATCATTCAAAAACCAATTCATTTGCTTGTTAGACAATTGAGTAACTCCATCTTCTTCTTTCAGAATTCTTTGTGGGATTTTTACAAATTCCTGAATTTCTGAATCTGGCGCTTCTCCTAAATATATAAGCTCAATTTGATCTGCGTAACCATTTCCTTTTCCTGACGGATGAATTAAGGATATCAATAACTTTTTGGTACTGTAGGCCGTTTGAAAATCGATACTTACTTTGGTGTACGCTGTTAATGCGCTAGAAATAGATTTTTTAGGGCCTCCATAATCACTTACCATTAACTGAATTTCTTCAGCACCAGATGTTGTTTTTATATACGCTGAAATTCTGTATAAGCTATTGGATTTTACTTTGGTTTCTTGAATACAAAAGCCCCTTTCTGACCCAATTTTAACCGCATATTTTCCAGAATAGGCATCGGTTGTAATTGAAGAACGTTTTGTTTTCCAATGCTTCCAACCATTCAAATTTCCAGTTTCAAAACCTGAGTTAAGAACAAAGTTTGTCTCATTTTTTTGGATATATTTTTTATTTTGAGCTTTTATCGAAAACTGAAATAAAATTAATAAAATTAATATTTTCTTAAACATTTATTTTTATTCTTTCATTAGTTTACTTCCCCACCAATCTTTATTTGGGCTAAAATCTTTTGAAAGCATTTTTAATCTTTCTTTCTCAAGATTTGGCAATCGTTTTTGTCGAATCACTTTTTCATAGTTGGCTCTTTTTACAGGATCAAATTCCGTGTCTTTTTCTGGATATTTTGCAGCAACACTTATTAGCCAATCAAAAAGATTTTTTTCTAACATTTTTACTTTTTTTGGATTTTTTTCTGAAATATTATCTTTTTCAAAAGGATCTGATTTTAAATTGAAAAGTTTACTCTTTTCCTCTTCATAATCATAAATCAACTTCCAACCCCCTTCTCTAATTATTGATGAAGGATCGCCACCTTGATTTCCATAATGTGGATAATGCCAATATAAAGGACGTTCATTTGGAGTTTTCCCGTTTTCAATAATCGATTTTAAACTGATACCATCTTTATGCTGATTTGGCAATAGCTTAATATTTGCATACTCTAAAATTGTTGGGTATAAATCTGCACCAGTTACAGGAAAATCACTTTGATTGTTTTTAGATTTTTTCCAAGGAACATAAATCAAATAAGGCTCTCTTATCCCTCCTTCCCATTGATAGCCTTTTCCTCCTTTAAATGGTGAATTTGAGGTTGAAAAATTATCGCCAGAAGAAACGCCACCATTATCTGAGGTGAAAATGACAATGGTATTTTTATCTAAACCAGATTTTTCTAATTGATGTAACACAACTCCAACTGCATCATCCATACTTTCTACCAAACCACCATAAATAGGATTGTCTTGCGTTTTACGAATGGGTAATTTGCGCTCCATTGCAAATCCCTTTTCTGCAATTCCTTGCGTTTCAGCTTTAATTCTATATTTTTTCCACTTTTCTTCGGTAGTTTGAATTGGCCCATGAACAGCATAAAAAGAAAGAAAAGCAAAAAAGGGTTGATCTTTATTCTGTTTGATAAATGTTGATGTTTCCTTGGCTAACCGTATAGAAAGATTTTCGCCTTTTTCTTTATTGTCCAATTTAGGGTTTTTAAATGGAGAGAAATATCCACCTTTTGGACTTCCAGCTTCAAAACCACCAATATTTATGTCGAAACCATGATTCTCTGGAGACGAATTTTCGCCACCTAAATGCCATTTTCCAGCAAAAAAAGTGGTGTAACCATTTGCTTTCATTGCTTCAGCAATTGTAATATCTTCTTTTGGTAATGTTTCTAAATATTCAGCAGGTAATAATTTATCGTGTCTATTATGAGATCGCCAATCTCTGCCTGTTTTTGCGCCAATCCAATCAGTAACGCCATGTCTGGCAGTAAATTTACCAGTCATAATTGTTGCTCTTGAAGGACTACACACCCTGCTTCCAGCGTAACCTTGTGTAAACACAAAACTTTGGTTAGCTAGTGAATCAATATTTGGAGTTTCGTAAAAATTACTTCCTGAAAAACCCAAATCATTGATCCCTAAATCATCCACCAAAACAAAAAGAATGTTAGGTTTTTGAGGAATTTTTGATGTTTTAGCAGCTGTTTTTTGGTCTATATTTTTACAAGAAAACATCACTAAAAAGAGTAACAAAAAGAGTAACAAAAAGAGTCTATAATTCATTTTTTTAAAAATTAAAATATTCGGATTCACTTCGTGCATTTTCTAAAATTTTAGTCATTTCAATTCGTTTTTCTGGAAATTCATCAATAAGATTTTTTGTTTCACTTGGATCAGATTTCAGGTTGAATAAAAAGTAATTTCCTCCTTTTTTTACGTTGTATTTCACTAGCTTCCAATCAGCTTTTCTGATGGCTTGACGCCCCCTAAGTTCGTGAAATTCCCAATACAAATAGTCATGTTGTATTTGTTGAGTAGGTTTACCAAGTAAGGTTGGTAAAAATGAAATTCCATCTACATCATTTTTTAAGTCTTTTTTTACAATTTCTGAAAAAGTAGGAAAAACATCCCAAAAAGCTGAAATATGGTTAGTGGTAGTTCCTTCTGCAACGGTTCCTTTCCATTTTACAATCATTGGCACTCGAATTCCGCCTTCAAATAAGTCTCTTTTGTAGCCTTTTAAGTTTCCATTGCTATTAAAATAATTTGGGTCAGCCCCACCTTCTTGATGCGGACCATTATCTGAAGTAAAAATAAAAATGGTGTTTTTTTCTAACCCTAAGTCTTTAATTTTTTGAACAATTTCACCAACTTGATCATCCAAAAGAGTTATCATAGCTACAAATGCAGCATGAGAATAGGGTTGTGATTCATATTTGCCATCTCTATACAATTCTCCTTCATCATATCCTTTAAACGCTTTTTCAGGTTCAAATTTCCCAATAAATTTTTTTAGATATTCTTTTGGAGCAGCTAGTTCAGCATGCGGAATCACACTTGGATAGTATAAAAAGAAAGACTTATTTTTATTTTTATCAATAAATAAAAGTGCTTTTTGATGGATTAAATTTGGGGCATATTGCTCTTTCTTCTTACCTGAATTGCCTTCTAAAATTACTTTTTTACCATTGTCCCATAAATGGTATGGATAATAATGATGCCCTAAACGTTGGCAATTATAGCCATAAAAAGTATCAAAACCTTGGTTGATTGGATCACCTTCTGAACCAGGAAAACCCAAGCCCCATTTACCAAAAGCCCCATTTGCATAGCCTTCTTCTTTTAGAAGTTCTGCAATCGTATAGGTTTCATCTGGAATTGGAAATTGTCCTTCTGGTCTTACTTCTTTATTTCCTCTAATAAATGTGTGGCCTGTATGCAAACCAGTAAGCAATGATGAGCGTGAAGGTGCACAAACTGATGAGCCTGAATAATGTTGGGTAAAAATCATTCCTTCTTTGGCAAGTTTATCAATATTGGGCGTTTTAAATCGTTTTTGACCAAAACAACTCAAATCTCCATAACCCAAATCATCAGCTAAAATATAAACGATATTAGGTTTTAACGATTTTTTGTTTGAAAAAGAATCATTTTTGCTTTTTGTAAAAGAAAAAACCATAAAAACAACCACCATAAGTGATACAAAAAAAATGATTTTTGTATCCAAAATGTAATTACTAAATTGTGTGATAGGCTTGTTCATGTTTGATTCAATTACTTAAAATTCAATTTATTTTTTTAATAAAATAAATAAATTCATAACCTTCAAATGTACCTTTAAAATTTATTTTGAATTGGGTATAATTGTTCATTTATGGGTGACTTATTAGCCAAAGTTATTTTAACAGACTCTTTTAGCATGAATCAGCAAGATTTATTTTATGTACTTTAGCACTTGAAATTTTATCTTAAATGTTTAGGCAATTTTTAGTTGTATGTAGTTTTCTTGTTACCCTTCAGTTGTTTGCTCAAGATAGTTATGAAGATTATGTAATCGATTTTATCACTACAAAATCTGGCTTGTCTCATAATTATGTTTCGTCATTAGTTAGTGATGATTTAAATATGAAATGGATTGGAACTGAAAACGGAATTACCAAATTCAATGGATATGATTTTGATTATATTAAACCCAATAAACAATATAAAGGGCTTTTAAATGAAAACATAGAGGTACTTTTTATTGATAAAAATTCAGATTTGTGGATAGGTACAAAAAGTGGAGGACTTTCATTTTTAGACATCAAAAAAAATAAAATTACAGACTACAATTATTTGATAGATACCGCAAACGAAGGTGATTTGCGAATTACAGCACTTTCACAAGATGCAAAAGGGAATATTTGGATTGGAACCTGGAAAGACGGAGTTTTCGTAATTGATGTTGAAAATGACATTTTAATTGATCATTTAAACTATTACCAACCCGTATATAACATTACTAAAGATTTTAAAAACAATATGTGGTTTTGCAATGGATTAAAGTTACATATGTTTGATACTGAAACTCTAAAAATTGCTAGTTTTCCTTTTAAATTTTCAATAACCAATATTTTATCAGATTCAAGTAGAAATAAAATCTGGATTGCTTCATCAGGTGATGACACCAATTTGTATATTTATGACTATTTATCAAAAAAAATTGATTCTATAGAAACTGGCGTTTCCAGTGGTTTTTCTAAAATTTTATCTTTAGATAAAAACAATAGAATTTGGATTGGAACTTGGCGAAAAGGAGTGTATAGAAGTAATCTTGATGTAAGTAAATTTCATAAAATAGAGTTGGTTCCTGACGATTCTAAACGATTAAAAGGAAATTATACCACAATTTTAAGCATTCATCACGATAAAAATAATGTTACTTGGCTTTCTACAGCAGGAGGTGGTGTCGTTAAAATATTAAAAGGGAATGGGTTTAAAAACATTGATCAAAAAATTAGTAAAACCGCTTTTAAAGAATATTTAAACTGCACCAGTATTTATAAAAGTGATAAAAAAATATTTTTAGGAACACTTTTAAAAGGAGTGTATTATGGAGATGATTTTTCAAATCTAAAGCAAATAAAAGAAGTGGGCGATGTAAAAATCAACACCTTATATCAAGATGAAAATTCACTGTATATTGGAACTGCTGAAGGTTTTGCAATCTTTGATTTAAGGACTGAAAAAATTACTTTTTCAACTTCAAAAATTAAAAAAGCGACCTCTCTTTTAGTAGATGGCAACCAATTATTTATTGGAACACAACAAAATGGCTTAGCCATTGTTCCATTAAATAAAATAGAAAACCTTGATGCCTATATTTTTTATGATGAAAGTCTTAAAAAAAACAAACTCGAAAGTAATAGAGTAACTACCATTGTAAAAGATAGTTCAAATGATATTTGGGTAAGCACTTATAACGGAATACACCTATATGACAGAGAAAGTAAAGAATTTATTCACCAACGAAAATTTTTAAAAGAAAAACTACCTTCAGTAATTATCAATTCAATGGCAATTAGAGATGGTAAAATATGGTTGGCAACTCCAAATGGATTGATAAAATTAAACACTAGGAGAGATGATATTAAAATTGAGGAAATTCTCACAAAAAAGGATGGATTAAATAGTGATTTTATCTGTTCAGTTACTTTTGACAATCAATCTAATTTATGGTTTAGTACACATACTGAGGTTGTAAAATACGATTATATTAAAAAAGCTATTTTAAGTTATGGTGACATTAATGGCGTAAAATCAACCTCCTTTAACAATAATAGTTTTTACAATTTTAAAGGGGAAACCATTTTTTTTGGAGGAATAGACAACGTTACCTACTTCAATCCGCAAGAAATTAAAGATTATGAAATTATTCCTGAATTGATTTTTACTAATTTAAGAGTAAACAATCAAATTATTCGTTACCAAGAAGGAGATGCAATGCTTTCAAAAAACTTTAATTATGCAGACGCCATTAATTTAACTTACGAACAAAATTTTTTCTCAACACGATTTGTTGTGAATGATTTTTTAGGAAATTTAAATTTAAAATATCGTTATAAATTAGAAGGTTATCAAGACCAATGGATTGATTTACAAAACCGAAATGAAATTAATTTTGCGGGCTTATCTGCAGGTAATTATAAACTAGCAGTTACCTCTTCAAGAGACAGTCAAAATTGGAGTAAACCAAAATATTTAACCATCAAGTTATCAGGCTCTCCATGGAAAAGTGGTTGGGCAATCAGTATTTATATATTGATAATTACACTTATTATTGTGTATTTAGTAAGGGTAAACAACGCTAGAATAAAATTTAAAAACGACCTTGAAATTGCAAATATTGATAAACAAAAAGAAATAGAATTAACAGAGGCGAAACTAAATTTCTTCACAAATATTTCACACGAATTTAGAACCCCTTTAACCCTGATTGTGAGTCCGTTAAAAGAATTACTTGAGAGCGATAATTTGCCTCCTAAAGTATATAAAAGCTTAAATTATATTGATAAAAACACCAACAGATTATTAAATTTAATCAATCA
Organism: Arenicella sp.; assembly: GCA_047614925.1. GTDB lineage: Bacteria > Bacteroidota > Bacteroidia > Flavobacteriales > Flavobacteriaceae > Polaribacter. The sequence goes on along the minus strand of JBLHIE010000012.1, from coordinate 13,474 downwards.
GTTATTAGATTTTAGAAAAGCAGATCATGGTTTGTTAACATTAGATGTTTCTAATGGTAATTTTGTGCGTTTTTCAAACGAAGTTTTCTTGTATTTCAAACAATCAGCCAAATCAAAAAATATTCGATATAATTTTAAGTCAAGCAAAGAAATTATTCAGTTTCCTTTTGATCGAAATAAAATGGAAATTGTGTTGTGTAATATCATTTCAAATGCACTAAAATATACAGATGAAGGTAATCGAATTCGTATTAAAGTTGATAGTGATGATGAGTTTTGCATCATCAGTGTAAAAGACACAGGAATTGGAATGAGAGAGGCTGATTTAGACAAAATTTTTGATCGCTTTTTTCAGATAAAATCGGCAAATACAGCAAAAATGATTGGAAGTGGCATTGGATTGTCATTTTCAAAAAAGATAGTGGAATTGCATTATGGAAGCATTTTAGTAACAAGCAAACTTAATGAAGGAACAGAATTTATTATAAAATTAGCAATGAATCCTAGTTTGTATAAAGGTTTTATCAATCAAAATTTTATGACTACTGACAATATTAGTGGATATACAAAAAATATTACTTCCGAAGATTTTGACATCAATACATTAAAAATTGAAACCAAAAAAAATACGTTACTTATTATTGATGATAACCCTGAAATTTTAAGTTATTTAAAAGATGTTTTTTCTCAAGATTATAACGTAATTGAAGCGGAAGACGGTAATGTTGGTTTCAAAAAAGCGTCTGCAGAAATTCCTGATTTAATTATTAGTGATGTAATGATGCCAGAAAAAGACGGAATTACGATGTGTAAAGAATTAAAATCTCAAATAACCACCTCACACATTCCAATTATTTTATTAACCGCACGAACATCTACAGTGTTTGAAATTGAAGGTTTAAAAACAGGTGCTAATGATTATGTAACTAAACCATTTGCTGTAAAAGTGATAAAAGCAAGAGTAGAAAGTTTATTAGAAAATAGAGATAGACTAAGAACTCACTTATTAAATAAAGTTCGTTTTGAACCTACTGCAGAAGATGTAGAATTAGACACAGATATAGAAAATGTATTTATAACTAAAGCAATACTTTTGGTAGAAAAAAATTTAGAAAATAGTTCTTTTGGTATAGAAACTATGGTTGATGAATTGCACATGAGTAGATCTAGTTTGTTTAGAAAAATAAAATCATTAACAGGTCTTTCTTTATCAGCTTTTATAAGATCAATTAGATTAAAAAAAGCTGCACATTTAATCCTAACTTCCGACTTAAATTTAAGTCAAATTTCTTTTGAAGTTGGTTTTAATGATTATAAATATTTTAAAACCTCATTTAAAAAACAATTTAAGTGTTTGCCTTCTAAATACAGCGGTCTTTATCAGCAATAAGGTAAAGAAATTAACTCTTAGGTTTATTTAACCCCAAAATTTGGTCAATTTAACCTATTGAAAAACGCTTTAAGTTTAGAACTTTGGCCCATGAAAGTTATAACGACTTTTATTAACCAAATACTAAAACTTAAATATGAAAGTACTTGTTTTTTATTTCCTTTTATTTTCTACGTTAGGAGGAGTTGTTTTATCACAAAATACGATTACTGGTAAAGTAACAGATTCAAATGGTTTACTACTGCCAGCAGCCTCTGTAACCGTAAAAGGAACAGCAAGAGGAACCACAACAGACTTTGATGGTGCTTTTAAAATTGAAGCCTCTCCTGGCGAAATTTTACAAGTTTCTTATCTTGGATATGAAACGAAAACAGTAAAAGTAGACACTAAAAAAGTCTATACCATAGTGCTAATTGAAAATGCATTACAACTTGATGAAATTGTTGTGGTAGGTTATGGCACTCAAAAAAAGGTAAATGTTACAGGAGCTGTCCAAACCGTTATTTTTAAAGATGAAGTAAATCAGCCCGTAACAAATTCAGCACAATTAATGTACGGACGGTTTTCTGGAGTTCAATTATCGCAAGGTTCTGGAAGCCCTGGGGCAGATGGCTCTTCAATTCAAATTAGAGGTATTGGTACTTTTGGAAATTCATCACCCTTAATTGTTATCGATAATATACAATACGAAAGTTTAGCCGCATTTAATAGTCTCGCCCCTTCTGATATAGAAAGTATCAGTGTACTTAAAGATGCTTCTTCTCTAGCAATTTATGGCGCTAGAGCGGCAAATGGTGTCGTTATTGTTACAACCAGAAGAGGGAAGTCTAACAAATTTGAAATAAGTTTTAATAGTTTCTACGGAGTGCAAGATGTAACTGTAAAGCCAAAATTTTTAGGCGCTTTAGACTATGCAAATTTAATTAATGAAAAATACAGAAACGAAGACGGTGTCGGTTTTGATCCTCGATACACCCCTGCTCAAATAGAGGCTATAAGAACAGGTTCTTTACCAGACCAATTTGGGGATACGAATTGGGCAGATGAATTATTAACATTTGCACCAATTCAAAACCACAACATATCTCTTTCTGGAGGTAATGATAAAACTACCTACCGAGTTTCATTAGGTTTTTTAGGACAAGATGCAATTATTAGAAGTAAGTTTAGAAGTGAAAGATACAATCTAAGTTTTAATATAAACTCCAAACTAAAAGATTGGTTAACATTAAGCCTTGTCTCTAATTCATTTTGGAAAAAGAATACAGGTCCTACAGGAGGGCAAAATGCTTTTAGTGGAGATAATGGCATTATTTATTCTTTTCAAAGAGCAGCGCCAACGATTCCTGCCTATTATTCTAATGGAGAGTTTGGTATTGTAGATGGTGCTTGGGTGAACGATAATCCATCTTTTTTAACTCAAAATCCATTAAGGAGAGGTTTTTTAGGAGATTTTGAGAGTGATATCATAAATATGAGCCAGAGAATAGGTTTAACTTTTAAACTATCTGATAAATTAACCTTTGAAACTAGTGGTAGTGCAAACCTTATTTATACAAACACTTCAGATTTTTCTCCAAGAGCTACATTACGATCTTGGGATGATACTATTGTTGTGCAGAATGAACTAAATAGTTTAGTGAACTCCACTAATTTTAGTAGCACTTTACTAAATGAAAATATTATTAGATATGATACTTCTTTTAAGGGAAACCATGACTTTAGTGCACTAGTAGGTCACTCTATTTTTTACACAAAATCAGACGGATTTAGAGGTCAGCTAAGTGGCTTTCCTACAGATAACATAGAAGAATTTAACGGAGGTGGTGTTGTTGACCCTACAGTTACTGGCGGTGCTTTCGAAGATGTAAAGCAATCTTTTTTCGGAAGAATGAAATATAATTATTCTGATAGATATTTAGCTGAAATTAATTTTAGATATGATGCATCTGGAAGTGTTTTTGGTAGAGAAAATTTATATGGTTCTTTTCCTTCTATGTCTGTGGGATGGAGAATTTCTAATGAGAAATTTATGAAAGACATCGCTGTTATTAATAATTTAAAGTTAAGAGTAAGTTATGGTTTAGTTGGTAATGATAGAGGAGCAAGTAGATATGGTTATGAACAAGTATACAACCCTGGATTAGACTATGTGCTAGGTGACGATACTATTGTTGGAGGTGTCGCTATTACAAGCATTGCAAATCCAGATACTAGATGGGAAGAGTCAGAACTTTTAGATATTGGTATAGATGCTGGTTTATTTAGAAATAAAGTACAAGTAGAATTAGGTTACTTTAAAAAAAATAGCAAAGATATTTTATATTCAAATTTCCCAGTTCCGGCAACAATTGGTGTGACCAATTTAGGTTCTAGAAATGCTGCCTCTATGGTTAGTGAAGGAATTGAATTTAATGGCAGTTGGAGAGGTAAAATTGGGGGTGTAAAATTTAATGTAGGTGGAAATTTAACTTCATTTATTAATAACCAAGTTACTGGTTTAGGAGATGGTGGTGAAGAAACTATTACAAATAGCAATATTTTAAGAATAGGTGAACCATTCAGAGCTTATTATGGATATAAAGCAATTGGTATCTTTCAAAGTATCAATGAAATTGCAAATTCACCAACTCAATTTGGTAATTCTACAACGGGTCCTGGAGATCTAAGATATGCAGATATTTCTGGTCCTGATGGTATTCCTGACGGAGTTGTAAATCAAGATGACAGAACTGTAATCGGGAACCCGAATGCAGACTTAATATACGGTTTTAATGGTTCATTTGAATACAATAATTTTGATGTAAATTTTCTATTTCAGGGTGTACAAGGTGTAGATAGATTAATTATGGGGAATGGTAATCTACCAATACAAGATCAAAGAAGTAATGTTTTAACCTATTGGTTAGATAGATGGACTCCTGAAAATCCAAGTACAAATTTACCAAGAGTAGGTGGCCAAAATAATACCCTTGTATCCTCTTTTTATATGCAAGATGCTTCTTATTTAAGATTAAAAAACCTTGAGATTGGTTATTCTATAGCATCAGCAATAGCTCAAAAAATTAACATCAGTAAACTTAGAATTTTTGTAGGTGCACAAAACCTTTTAACCTTTACGGGATTAGAATTCTTTGATCCAGAAAGAGGAAGTGGTGTTCAAAGTAACAGAGGAGCGCCATTATATAAAACAATCACTTTAGGGTTAAATTTAAAATTATAACAAGATGAAAAAAATATTAATACTAGTTTTTATTTCTTTAAGTATCGCAAGTTGTAGTGATGATTATGTATCACGAAGTTCATTAACACAAATTGCTGAAGGAAACTTTTGGCAGAATGAGTCAGATGCATTTCTTGCTTTAAACGGAGTATATGCTGCATTACAAAGTGGTTCTCTATATGGAGGGAGTTTAAATGGCTGGCAAGGTATACCTGGCTTTGATGGTTTAGGAGACAATTCTTTTAACAACTTTAAATGGGAAGGTCCTGGAATATTCATGGAAGGTGTTTTAACTCCTGCTTCTGGTCCAATTGAGGCTTTTTGGAACGATCACTATAGAGGAATTGCGAGAGTAAATGGCGTTATTAAAAATGTTAATGAAATATCTACAGATTTAGTTTCTGATGAAACCAAAAAAGAATTACTTGGTCAAGCCTATTTTTTAAGGTCTCTCTTATATTTCAATATATCAGTTTTTTATGAGGATGCACCTCTTATTACTGCACCTCAGACATTAGATGAGGCGTTTGTAGCAAAAAATACGTTTGCAGAAATAACCGCTCAAATTGTTGAAGATTTAAAATTAGCGATAGATTACCTTCCAAATAGTCATCCAAATACCTTGTATGGGTATGCTACAAAAGGAGCTGCATTAGGCCTTTTTGCAAGAGTACAATTGTATAATAATCAACTTAATGGTCCTTTTGGTGTCATACAATTAACCAATCAATTAATGGGAATGGGATATGCACTTCATCCAAACTATTCAGAATTATTTTCTGAAGCAGGTGAAGAATCTAGTGAAGTATTATTTTCTGTACGGTTTTTAAGAGGAGACGATTCATCAAGTGGAGAAACTTTCTCTGGTACATTTTTAGGGTTTCCAAAAGGGGATTTAAGACCTATGCCAAATCTTGTGAATGATTATTACTGTATAGATGGTTTGCCTATCACACAATCTCCATTATATGATGCGAATAATAAAGGTGCCAATAGAGACCCAAGAGCAAGTGCTACTGTTTATTTTAAAGGAGAACAATATTTAAATGATCCTGTTAGACTTTTTCAAGGAAATGGACCCACTAAATTTGGACAAAGAAAATATATTAGACAAGGACCAGATGCAGAAGGAAACCCTGTATTTGGACAAGGTTCACAAGATTTTTATGTGATAAGGTACGCAGATGTGCTATTAATGAGAGCAGAAGCTTTAGCAGAAACAGGTGATGTTAATGGAGCAGCAGACTTAGTAAATCAAGTAAGAGCAAGAGTTGGTATGCCAGGAGTACAAAGTTCTGCAAACCAACAACAAATGATTGAAATTGTAAGACACGAAAGAAGAGTCGAATTGGCAATGGAAGGTTTACGTTTTATCGATCTTAAAAGATGGGGAACGCTTCAAGATGCATTTAGAAGGGCAGAATCAGATCCAGTTGGGCCTTATAATCCAAATTATTTAGGCAGAAGATCAGAAGTTTTTCCAATACCTCAAAGTGAAATAGATGTAAATCCACAATTAGTTCAAAATTCTGTTTGGCAATAAAATAAAAATAATTAATCATGAAGAAACACATATTATTATTAACAATACTTATTTTCTCATTTACAAGTTGTGAGAAAAATACTATAGGAGATTTTGATTCAAGTGAACTGCCAGAAGTAGTATTAGACAATAGAGTTAACAAAAAAGGAGTTGCCTTTACCAACAGAGCAAAAGACTGGTCTCATAAAACAAGTGCCATGGGTGCACATTGGATGTACAGTTGGGGTAATGAGTTGAGAGAAGAAATTCCTGAAAATGTAGAATTTGTACCTATGTTTTGGGGCAAAGGTTCTGTTAGTGATGACAATATTAACAGAGTTAAACAACTTGTTGCAGAAGGAAAAGTAAAATATATTTTAGGTTTTAATGAGCCTGATGGAGCTTCACAAGCAAACATGACTGTAGATGAAGCCATTGCTTTATGGCCTAGACTAGAAGAAATAGGAGTTCCTATTGGATCTCCAGCAACCGTAACTCCAAATAATGCATGGATGGTTGAATTTATGGAAAAAGCAGAAGCAAGTAATTTAAGAGTTGATTTTGTTGCAGTACATTCTTATGGTGGACCTAACGTATTAAATCTTGTAAATAAACTTAAAGAAACCTATGCTGCCTATAACAGACCAATTTGGATTACTGAATTTGCAGTTGCTGATTGGGGTGCTACCTCTCCAACAGCCAATAGATATTCTCAAGAACAAGTAATTGAGTATATGAATCAAGGATTAAAAGCATTAGACGAAATTGAATGGATAGAAAGATATGCTTGGTTTAGCGGAACTAAAGCTCCTTTGTATACATCAGCTTTGTTTGATGATGATGATATTGTTACAACTGTAGGAGATGTGTATGCAAATCATACTCCAAATGCTGAAATTGGTTCTGGTCAAGATACATCATTTACACCAATAGTAGATCCAGATGAACTGCTTGTAAATGGAGGATTTGAAACAGGTGATACACTTCCTTGGGGTGGGTTTAAAAATGGCGTAACAACACTTAATCCTCACACAGGAAACTTTGCAGGAAGAATTGAAGGTAATGATGGTACATTATTTACGGTTGCAGATGTAACTCCTGGTAAAACATACATTTTAAAATTTCATTCTAAATGGATAGAGAACATTCCAAATTCGTTCTCACCTGTTTTAAGAGATGATGTAGCAGGAGGTTTAGGTTTGTTAGAAAGACTTTCTGAAGTACCAAAAACAGATCAATGGGAAGAATCTACGTATGAATACCAAGTACCTGATGGTGTTACAAAACTTAGAATTGTTTTCTATAAAGGACAAGTAAATCCAACTTTCCCACAATTCTTTTTAGATGATGTTTCTCTAAAAGAAATATAATATAAACAAAACATGTTCAGCTTTAAAACATTTTAAAGCTGAACATTAATTATTAACCTACTTAAAACATACTATTATGAAAAAAATTACTTTATTATTTCTTACTTTATTAATCTCTTCTATTGGGTTTAGCCAAAACTTAGTAGTAAATGGAGACTTTCAAACAGGTGCTGTTGGAGACCCTGTAGAATCTTGGGGCGGATATAAAAATAGAATTGCCATAGATGATATTACTACCTCTAATGTTGGGCAAATAGAAAATGGTGATGGTTCTCTTTTTCACTTAATTGATGTAACTCCTGGAGACACGTACGATGTAAGTTTTAAATATAGATGGTTAGGTTCTGGTGGCGCAAGTGACGCTGTTTTAATAGCTCGTGTAAAAGACGATTTGGCATCAGGAAAACCAAATTTAACTTTTACAGACAATTCAGACGGTTTTACTTTTAGCACCAATTTAGATGAATGGCTTACAGCAGATTTTAGTGTAACTATACCTAGTGGTGTAACCAAAATAAGACTTTTATTTTTTAAACCAAATGGTAATAAACCTGTAAACTTAGACGATGTTACGTTTACAAAATCATCTACTGCATCCCTAGAAAGTTTACAACAATTTAACTTTAGTGCTTATCCAAATCCAGTAGATAATAATTTAACTATTTCTGCATCAGAAGAAGTAGAAAAAATAGAAATTTTTAATCTGTTAGGTCAAAAAGTGATAAATATTTCACCAAATAGTGGTAACACTCAAATAGATGTTACAACTCTTGCTAACGGTATTTATATGTTAAGAGCAACCGTTAATAGTAAAAAAGGGACTTATAAATTTATCAAACAATAAAAAGTATCATGTATTAATTTGAATGTAATAGTAGAGAAATAGTGGATACCACAAACCTTTTTCTTTACTATTTTTTTTTAAAAAAAAAATATGCTAAAACACTTAAAATCAATAAAAAAAATATTTTTAGTTTGTTGTATTTTTTCAATAGTAAACTCCTGTGTAGATAAGAATAAAAAAAATACGCCTGAAACAGTAAAGGCAAATTCTGATGAAATTACACCTAAAAATCAACCTGATAAAAAACCAAATATTATTGTGATTTTGGTAGATGATGCTGGCTATGTAGATTTTGGTTTTATGGGAAGTAAAGATTTAGAAACTCCTGAAATAGATAAGTTAGCAAAAGAGGGTGTAATTTTTACAGATGCACACGTAAGCGCTACAGTTTGTGCGCCCTCAAGAGCAGGATTGATTACAGGAAAATACCAACAAAAATTTGGCTTTGAAGCCAACCATACAGGCGATAAAAACACAGGAGACATTGGTTTATCTGATGACGTAAAAACGATGGCCGATATTTTTAAAGCAAACAATTATCAAACAGTAGCCCTAGGAAAATGGCATTTAGGAGCAACAGAATCGGACATCCCAACTAACAGAGGGTTTAATGATTTTTACGGCTTTTTAGGTGGAGGAAGATCGTATTTCCCAATCAAAAACCCATCCAAAGAGTTGATGTTGCAACACAATGGAACAAGAGTAGAGTTTGATGGATATTTAACAGATGTTTTGGGTGATTATTCTGTAAAATATGTTGAAGAACACAAAGACGCCCCCTTTTTTATGTATTTGGCTTATAACGCTGTTCATACACCTATGCATGCCAAAAAAGAGCATTTGCAAAAATATAAAAATCACGCTAGAAAAGAATTGGCTGCCATGACTTGGTCTTTAGACGAAAATGTAGGCAAACTTGTAAAAAAACTTAAAGAGTTAAACTTATTTGACAACACCCTAATTTACTTTTTAAGTGATAATGGCGGTGCAGAAAATAACTCATCTACAAACACACCTTTAAAAGGTTGGAAAGGAAATAAATTTGAAGCAGGACATCGTGTGCCATTTTTAGTAAGTTGGAAAAATCAAATCAAACCAAATCAAACGTTTGATGGTTTATCGTCATCACTAGATATTTTTACAACTTCACTGGCTGCAGCCAACATTTCAACAGACAAAAGCATGCAATTAGACGGTGTTAATTTGTTGCCATATTTAAAAGGAGAAAAAACAGGAAACCCTCATAACGAATTGTATTGGCGCAAGCTTGAAGAAGCAGGAATGCGTTACAACAATTTAAAATTAATACGTTTAGAAAATTTTGGAGAAGTTTTGTATGATTTGTCATCTGATATTTCAGAAAGAAACGATTTATCTAAAACAGATACAGAAAATCTTGAGTTGCTCAATAAAAAACTAACAAATTGGGAGTCTACATTAACACCTCCACTTTGGAAAGAAGACCAAGATTGGATGGATGTTACCTATCACATTCACCAACGATTAATGCAAAATAAAGAAGTTTTGTATACAAAGCCCGTTAAAAACATGAAAATCTCGAAAACCAAACAATGAGAAACATTATACTACTACTAAGCATTTCAATCGGAATTATTTCGTGTAATAGCAAACCAAAAGAAACAGTTACTACGAATTCAACTAAAGAAATTAACAAACCAAATATCATTATTTTTTATGTTGATGATTTGGGTTATGGAGATTTGGGAAGTTATGGAGCAATAGGAGTACAAACCCCAAATGTAGATAAATTGGCAAATAACGGAATTAAATATACAGATGCTCATAGCTCTGCTGCCACTTGTACGCCTTCTAGATACTCTCTTCTTACAGGAGAATACGCCTTTAGAAACGATGCTGCAATTTTACCAGGAGATGCTCCATTATTAATCAATCCAGCAAAATCAACCTTACCTAGTATGCTTAAAAAAGCGGGCTACAAAACAGCCGTTGTTGGTAAATGGCATTTGGGTTTAGGCGATGGAAATACAGATTGGAACAAAGAAATAAAACCTGGACCTTTAGAAATTGGTTTTGATTATAGTTTTTTATTGCCTGCAACTGGAGATAGAGTTCCTACAGTATATATAGAAAACCATAAAGCATTAAATATTGATCCTAATGACCCTATCAAAATAAGCTATCAAAAGCCTTTTAAAGGTGTGCCTACAGGAATTACGAATCCTGAATTGTTAAGATATCCTGCAGACAAACAACACAGTGAAGCCATCGTAAATGGTATTAGTAGAATTGGAAATCAAACAGGAGGTACTTCTGCACTTTGGAAGGATGAAAACTTTCCTTTTGTATTCTCTGAAAAAGCAAATCAGTTTATAGAAAACAACAAAGAAAATCCTTTCTTTCTATTTTTCTCTTTTCACGATATTCACGTTCCAAGACTGCCAAACCAAAAATTTCAAGGAGCATCTTCTATGGGATTAAGAGGCGATGCAATTGCTCAAATGGATTGGACAACAGGACAAATCATTAAAAAATTGGAAGAATTAGGACTTGATAAAAACACGCTGGTTATTTTTACGAGTGATAATGGCCCTGTTTTAAATGATGGCTATGAAGATGGTGCTGTTGAAAATTTAGGCGATCACAAACCTACAGGTCCTTTTAGAGGGGGAAAATACAGTGCTTTTGAAGCGGGTACAAGAGTACCAATGATTACCTATTGGCCAGGAACTATTAAAAAAGGAGAAAGTAATGCTTTAATTTCTCAAATTGATTATTATGCTTCTTTAAGTAGTTTGGTGTCACAAAAAATAGATGATAACGTAGCTATTGATAGCAAAAATGTAAAAGATGCTTTGTTAAACTCAGATAGTGAAGCTCGTGAAATGATGCTAGAAGAGTCTTTTACATTGTCGATAAGAAATAAAAACTATAAATACATTGCACCTATTAGCAACAAAAATTTTCCAAAATGGATTGTAAATAAAAAAGTAGAAGGCGGATTTTCAGAAAAACCTCAACTTTATGATTTATCAAAAGATCTTGGAGAACAAACTAACATTGCCTCAAAAAATGAAGCTTTAGTAACTAAAATGCAAGCACAGATTGATAGTATTGTAACAATATCAAACAAATAACCAATTTTCACTAACCAACTAAAAAGCAGTCATAACGACTGCTTTTTTTTTTGGACTTATTTTTTAAAATTTGATGATTATATGGTGTTTTGGCACACAAAAAAGGTTGTATTTTGAATATTTAGTTTTGCCTTTTAAATACAAAGTCGTTCACTTTGAATACAAAGAAATGTATTTTTGATAAATAGTCATGCACTTTGAATCATTTTTAATGAATGTGACTCATCGTGAGTTTTTTTTTAAATGAACAGGACGAAGGATGGTTTTGTGTTATAAGGCTCCTTCTTTTAAGGAATTACAAGGTAAAATAAAAACTGCGACAAATTAAATTAAATTTGTCGCAGTTTAAATATAATTAAGGGGTTTGTAATTCGTATTATTCTATGATGATTTTTTTAGTAATGCTACCTTTTTCATGTTGCAATTTCACGAAATAAACGCCTGTTGCTAATTTTGGTAAGTCAATTTCATTCGTGCTTTTTGATAGAAAATGTGTATTCAGCACTTGTTTTCCTAAAACACTAAACAATGTAATGTTCGCATTTCCATCGGTTAAACCAACGACTCGTAAGGTTGCATTTGATGTTTTGTAAATACTGATGTTTTGTAAATCAACATCCTTAGTACTTAAAACTCCACTGCTTTTAGTGTGAAAAAAGAAACGACCTGTAGTATCAGTAGTTTCGGATAAAGTAATTTTGTAAGATGTATTTGCTTCGTCTAAACGAGTGACAGTATTGTTTAGTTTGTCCTCTAAAAAAACAAAAATTCCTTCTGGTAAATTGGTAGCTTTTACAGTAAAGGTAATTTCTTTTGCTACAGATTTTATTCCGACAGGAACTACCAAGTTTTCAAAACCAACATTTGGTAAGGCCTGTTTCATAAAGGGAATTCCTTCGTTTTGAGAACTTAAATGCGAGTAGATTTTAAAATCGGAAGCCACCCCATCAAACAAACCAATATCAAAACGAGGGTCCAAACCTGTTGTTTTTCCTTCTAAATAATTGATTTCGGTTTCTTTTACCATTGTTCCATCAGAGAGAAAAAGTTTTATTGATGGTGACAAGCTTTGTGTCGATTTATAAAAAAGCACATTTTCTTGATGACTCAACATGGCCTCTGTAACACTTACGTTAGTATTTGCAGCATTTGAATTCACAAAAAACGCCTGTCCTGGATGAACGTAACCTGTTGTTAAAGCATTATAAAAACCCGTGTCTGCATTCCAAACATAGATTGCTTCAAAAGAGTCTTTTAAAGGCGTTGTATTGGCAACTAAAAATGCATTCACACCCATGTAACTAGGAAAAGGATTTCCAATCAAATTCCAGTTTGAACTCGCACCTTGAGTTATTCCAATATTTTGCGTTCCTGAAGAGATTTGTCCATTAAAAATAAACATCCCTTTGCTTAGTTTTTTCATGGCATAGCCTTTTCCGTTTTCGAAAACACTAGCTGTACCTGTAAAATACCTCCAAGGACCCGTAGTTCCATCATCAATACTATTGTCATAGCTACCAATCGCAATATTTGAACCTTGCCCTATCGCAATTCCTGCAGCAGCGACCCAATTATTGTTCATAGCAGTATTTGTATTTACAACTGGGGGGGTTAAAAGATACCATTTATCATCAGGTAAGTCTATAAAATACGTTTCTGTTCCATCAACATTTCCAGAAGTAATAAAAGAAGCCCCAGAATCAATGAACAATCTAGCCACTGTAATGTCGCCAGAAACAGTTGGATAATTTATTGCTCCTCTTGGAATAAATACCACATCCGTAGTTGTTGGTGCACTATTTTGCACCCAGTTCCCAGAGGTATTCCAGTCAGCACTCACACTGCCATTCCAAATTTTATTTGGGTTAAGACTTACTTTTACGTTGGTAATGCTTACAGGTCTATTTCCTGAAGCCTTGTCAAAATAAAGACGTGCTTTAAAAACATTTGCAGGAGCTGTAAAATTAAAGGTAGCATTGTACCAAACATCAGGATTTGTGCCAAGAACC